>NZ_FNBX01000017.1 GCF_900102485.1 Desulfovibrio legallii
GACGCCATGCTCGGGGCAGTCCACTCGGGGAATCCGAGCATGCAGGAACGTCTTGAACTGGCACGTGTCCAGATGGCGCCAGACACGAGGCTCGGCATGGTCGCGGCAAGCCAGCTCTCGACCACAAGTAGGGCAAAACCAGCGAACACCAGGACCATGCTCCACGCGGATGTCTACCCGACCTTCCGCCGTGTCCAGTTCAACAGCCTCAACAAACCAGGGCTCGGTCAGCCCGAGAATCCGAAAATATAGGTCCGTATCCTTCATTGGTGCCCTCCGGGAAGGACATTAGCAGATCAGCTACCCACGGAAAACCCGGAAGAGCCAATTAAGGTGGACAGTTTCATGGTCTGCGCTGATCCACACCAAAGGCCGCGGCGCGTCTCTTCAGCGGGCCAGCAGCAGGATTGCCCCGCCCAGGGCGGGCAGCGTCACCATCGCCCCTTTGAGCAGCCAGGGCGGGGCCAGTCGGGTGCCTTTGGCCCCGATGTAGGCCCCCACGGTCTGGCCCGCCAGCACCTGCGCCAGGAGCAGCGGATCCAGATGGCCGGTGGAGAGAAAGCCCAGGCTGCCCAGGGCGGCAATGGGCAGAATAACCAGCATGGTGGTGCCCACAGTCTGGTACAGGGGCACGTCAAAAACGATCAGCAGGGTGAGCTGGATAAAGGGCGTGGCCCCCACGCCGCAGGCCCCGGAAAGAAAGCCGTTGCCCACGCCTGTGCAGGCCGTCAGGCCCCAGAAGCGTGCGCCCCGACCCAGGTTGCAGCGGTGGTGCAGGAGGGGCAGATCTGGGTGAAAAACCCGCAGATAGATAAGCAGGGCGGAAAGCAGCATGACCGCCGCGGTGATGGGCGTGAGCGCTGCGGGCGGCACCGTGGCGGAAACGCGCGCCCCGGCAAAGGCCCCCAGCGCGCCGCAGAGCCCCAGAGCCAGCCCCAGGCGTCGCCGCACGTTGCCCTCGCGGAAGTGGCTGACAGAACCTGATAAGGTGGTAAAGACCATGGAGGCCAGGGCCGTGCCCAGGGCCGTGTGCACGGGCACGTCAAAACCTACGGTCATGACCGTAATCATCAATCCTGCGCCGCCCGCGCCCACAAAGCCCAGAAGCAGCCCCAGGGCCAGCATGGCCGCAATCATTGCCATAACCACAACCTACCTGAAAAGTGATAGAAACGGAAAGCAGCCTACTACGCTTATCCCCCTTGGGGGTCCAGCAGGCGGAACCAGAAGCGGGCGCGTCTGCACCGGCTGTGCTGCCTGCCGCAGGGGCGCGCCATCCCCGGCACAGGTGGGCGGGCCGTCAGTCCTGCCTGGTCAGGTGGTAGACCTTGGGCGCCATGTACATAAGGCTCATGAGGCGGCGGGCAGGCTCATAGCGGGTGGCCACCACCACCGTACCCAGATTCCAGAGGTGGGCGTCCTCGCCTTCGCTGGCCGAGGGCGGCCCCATGCGTCGGCTGACCATGCCCACGATCTGCGCGGCGGTTTTTTTGTTGGGGGCCAGATAGTCCAGCTCCAGAAAGCCGAGGGGCGCGGGATCGCCGGGGCCGTAGCACGCGGCCAGCTGTACCGCGCCGGGGGCCACGCGCTCGGCGGCGTAGATGTCGCAGATGTGGGCGTCGTCCTCGCGCTTGGGCGTTGCGCCCGCGCGGCGCAGGGCCTCGCGCACGGCCGGGCGGTCTGTGGCGTCCAGGCGCAGGCCCAGGAGTACGGCGGCGGGCCGGGAGGGCTCTTCGGCGGCCATTTCCTCCAGGGCGCGCACGGCCCCAGGTTCGCCCTGCATGGCGGCGGCATAGAGCAGGAGCGTGGCGCGGGAACGGTTTTTGGGCACCCCCAGGCCCAGGCGGCAGAGCTGCCCCAGGCGGGAGAGCGCCTCGGTCTGCTGCTGGGCCGCCGCCCGGCTGTACCAGGCGGCTGCGGCCTTGAGATCCTTGGGCACGCCGCGCCCCAGCTCGTAGAGCATGCCCAGATTGTACTGGGCCACGGGCTGGCCCTTGCGCGCGGCCAGGTCAAACCAGCGGGCGGCCTCTTCCGGGCTGGCGGGAATGCCCCGCCCCTGCTCCAGCATGCGGCCGTAGTTGCTCATGCCGGCGGGGTCGCCGGACTTGGCCGCCTGAGCGAACCAGTGCAGGGCGCGGCCCATGTCCGGCTCCACGCCCTGGCCTTGGTCGTAGAGTACGCCCAGATTGTTCATGGCCAGGCCGTCGCCCGCGGCGGCCAGCTTTTCCCAAATGCGGCGGGCCGCGGCGTAGTCGCCCTTGGCGTAGGCCTGCACGGCTGCTTCCGCCGGGGTGGCGGGCGCGGGGCGCGTTGTCTGGTTTTCCGCCGGGGTGGCGGCGTTTTCGGCGGCAGCGGCCGTGGCGGCGGCTCCCGCGGCGGTTCCGGCCTTGGCGGCCTTGCTCCGCTTCTGGCGCGCGGCGCGCTTTTTGCCGGAAGCGGGCTTTTGCGGCGCGGTGGGGCTTTGCACCGCAACGAATCGGGGCGCGGCCGGGGCGGGCACGGCGACCTGGCGCGGCGGTTGGGCGGGCAGGGCGGCTGTGGGCACGGCCGGAGCGGGCGTGTCCCCAACATGCGGAGGCTTGGGCACGGCCGACGCAGGTGTGCGGGGCGCGGCGGCGTTGGCCGCCACAGGGGGCGTTACCGTGGGCGTCTCCACGGAGGGAACGGTTATGCTGGGCGCGGCCGCCACAGGGGGCGTCAGCAAGCCCAGGGGCAGCGTCAGGGCCAAGAGCAGGGCCAGAACGCGCGGCGCAAGCCGGAGCGGCGGGGCCGGCAGGCGGGCGGCAGAACGGTAACGCTGGGTCATGGCGCGCCCTTACTGCCGTTTGGGGCAGTTAAAGCGCATGAAATCCGCCTCGGGCCGATCCGTAAGGCGTGGGTCCGGCACCAGGGCGTGGCCGCGCCAGTCGCGGATAACGTCGTTGATCTTGCCCATATCCACAAAGGCCAGCAGGCTGGACCAGCGGTCGGCCATGTCCCGCAGAATGCGGGCGTAGGCCACCTCGCCGCCGTGGAAGCCATCCACAAATTCGCAGTCGCCGGAGGCGAAGGTGCGCGGATCCGTAAAATCCATGACGTCCACGCCGCGGGCCAGCAGGGCGTCGCGCAGGCGGAAGAGGTGGGGGTAGTCTGCCTCGCGGGCGCGCAGGGCGTCCAGCACGGTGGCCGAGAGGGGCGCAATAAAGACGTAGGTGGCGATGCCCCTGGCCTTGAGGCGGCAGTAGATTTCGGCAAAGGCGTCCAGGTGGGCCGTGCTGATGCCGCCCACGTCGCGGCTGTCCTTGAGGGGCGGGGAGGGCGCAAAGGCTTTGATGCCGTAGCGCACCTGCTTGAGCGTATCCTCAAAGCGGTAGTCGAAGGGGCGTTTCTGCCCGGTGATTTCCCCTGTGTAGTACCAGGAGCCGTCCGAACCGAAACCGTCGTCGGTCTGCTGGGCCATGATGCCGTAGCGGTCGTCCCGGAAGCCGCCCAGGGAGCGCGGCAGCACGGGCCCCAGCAGGTCGCGCCAGGAAATTTTGCCCTCCAGCAGCCAGGTCCAGGGCTTTTTGAGGCTGTCCAGATTATAGACGTAGGAGCCGCTGGTGGGGGGCTCTTCTTTGAAGGGATCGGGGTTCCACTGCGGCATGAACCACCAGAAATCCAGGCCCAGGATGACGGCCTCGGGCCGGTGCAGGCGCAGCATGGCGTCCAATGTGGAGCGCAGCACGGGCAGATTGCCCGCCGTGCCGCCTACGTTGAGGAAGGACTTGCGGAAGTAGGCCCCCCGGAACTGCATGACCCGTGAGGAACCCAGGGCCACCACTTCCGGCTTCACGGCCGCGTAGAGCTGGAGCTTGTAGTCCACAAAATCCTGGGAGACGCCCGAACCGAACAGGGCAAAGCGCCCGGAGGCCTGGCTTTTGACGGCGCGTTCCACGGCCAGGTCGCCGCTGCTGTGCAGCCACCAGCAGGTATAGGGCACGATGATCAGGCAGGCGGCCAGGATCAGCCCCAGCAGAATGGCGAAAAAGCGGCGGAGAAAGGCGGCCTCGGTAAGTATTTTCATGGTTGGTCGCCCCTAGAATTGAAAGTAGAGGAAGGTGGCCTTGCGCGAAACCAGGATCAGCGCCGCAAAGGCCAGCACCGCCAGACCCGTGGCCCAGCCGGCGGTGGGCCGCCAGGCCGGACGGGGCAGGGAGCCATCACGGCGGCCGTGGAGCATTTCTCCGGTGTTGGGGAAGGCCCAGACCAGCACAAAGCAGAGGGCGATGAGGGCCAGGGGCTGCCAGCCCTGAAAGTAGTTGTTGGGCAGCCAGCGCGCCGTCAGGGCCGCCAGCCCCGTAAGGCCGGAGAGGTCCGGATCCAGCCCGGCCGCGACGCGGGTAAAGGGGCCGCGGAACATGGCGCTGCAGACGCGCCAGGCCCCTTCGATGCTCGTGGCGCGAAAGACCACCCAGCAGAGGTTGAGGCAGAAAAAGGTGAGGACAATGCAGCAGAGCCGCAAGGGCGGCGCGGCCATGATGCGCTCCAGGGGACGGCCCTTGATGCGGGCGCGGAAGAAGTGGTTGACGCTGAGCATGGCCCCGTGCAGCGCGCCCCAGATAATGAAAGTCCAGCCCGCGCCGTGCCAGGCTCCGCCGATGAGCATGGTCAGAAAGAGGTTGCGGTATTGTTTGAGCTTGCCGTGGCGGTTGCCGCCCAGCGGGATGTAGAGAAAATCGCGCAGCCACGCGCCCAGGGTGATGTGCCAGCGCCGCCAGAAATCCACAATGCCCGTGGATTTGTAGGGCGAATCAAAGTTTTCCGGCAGGCGCAGGCCCAGCATGAGGCCCAGGCCCAAGGCCATGTCCGTGTAGCCGGAAAAGTCGAAATAAAGCTGAAAGGAGTAGCAGAACGAGCCCAGCCAGGCTTCGGCCCCGCTCAAGGGAAAACCCTTTTCCGCCGCATTGAACACAGCGTCGGCCCAGAGGGCCAGGGTATCGGCCAGCAGAACTTTTTTGGCCAGCCCGATGGCAAACAGGCTGAAGCCCCTGGCCAGTCCTTCCGGGGTGGAGCCGTGCAGGGCGTCCAGCTGTGGGCCCAGCTGCTCATAGCGCACGATGGGCCCGGAAATGACGTAAGGAAAGCAGGAGGAAAACAGCAGGTGCCGCCCCAGACCGGCGGGCTGCACCTGGCCCCGGTAAACGCTTACCAGCCAGGCGATCTGGATGAAGGTGTAGAAGGAGATGCCCAGCGGCAGGCCCGGCGGCGTGAACTGCAGCTGCACATGCAGCAAGGCCGCAAGATTATGGGCCAAAAAGCCCGAATACTTGAACCAGAGCAGAGGCAGCAGGTTGCAGATCAGGGCCGTGACCAGCAGGGCCCGGCGGCTGAGGCGGCAGCGCGGGCAGGCGGCGGGCCCCTCGCCCGCGGGGCAGGCCGCAGCGCCTTCCGGCGTTTGCGCAGCCCCGGCGGGATCCGGCGCAAGCGCCTGGGCAAACATGTAGTTCATGCCCAGAATGGCCGCCAGAAGCACCAGAAAGGGCAGGCCCCAGAGCCCGTAAAAGACGACGGAAAAGAGCAGCAGCACCAGCCCCAGGCGGGCCGGGGCGTAGGCGGCCGCAAGCCGCCAGGAAAGCAGCAGCAGCGGCAGAAAAAGCAGCAGAAAGCTGTAGGAATTGAATAGCATGCGCGTCTCCCGTCAAAGGTCTGGCGGCCAGAGGCCGGTGCAGGGGCAGCGGCGGGCCGCCGCTGGGAATCGTGCCCCCTTCCGCGCGGATATGCAAGCCTTGAGCATATGCGGAAGGGCGGCGCACAACCGCGCGCCGCCTGTCCGGCCCGCTTCAGCCCGCCGCGAAAGCGCAGGCAGCCCCACGCACGCAGCAAACGCGCAACGCCCCGGAGCGGAACGCCGCTCCGGGTACGCTGTCGCGCCTGCGTGGGTACGCAGGGAGAGACGCGCAACGCTTCAAGGCAGGAACGGGGCGGCAGGGCCGCCGCGCCGCAGCCGCAACGTCAGGCGTTGATCTCCGCGCGGAATTTGCGGGAAAGGCGAAAGACCATAACCTTGCGCGGTGGCAGGGTTATGGTTTCGTCGGTTTTGGGATTGCGCCCTTTGCGGGAGGCTTTGTCATAGCACTCGAATTTGCCGAAGCCGCTGATGAGCAGGGCGCGATCCTTCTTGATGGCGGTTTTCATAATGTCCAGCAGCTTCTCAACCACGTTTTTTACGTCAACGCGGTTTTTGTCCGTTTCTTCGTAAATGGCCTCCACGATGTCCGCTTTGGTCAGGGTTTTTTTCATAGGGGATCCTCCGGCGCGGAGCGCGCGGGTTGGGCTGTCCGGAACAGCCGCCTTGCCGTGAAAACACGGCTTGCCCCGGACTGCTTCACATGAACGGAGCTTTTGTATAAAATACACACAACATCAAGGTAGATCAAGGTTTTTCTTTATGAAAAGCGGCGTATTGGCCGGATCCTTCGCAGGAATGGCGTCGCGTGGATGATTTCCTATATTTAGTAAGGGATGTGTTGATGGCTTGCCTTCCGCATCTGCGGCGTCGTCCCTGGCGGCGGGTATGAACAAGCCCCTCGCCCCAGGGGCACGGCCTTCTCCTCCGGCCCCCGCGGCCCCTCCGGCCTGGCGTCGCGTCCTGCCCTGGCCTGGCCGCGGGCCCAGGCCGGAGGCCCCCGTATTCCCCCTGTTTTTGCCCTTTCAGGGCTGCCCCGTGCGCTGCGTGTTCTGCGCGCAGGACGTGCAGACCGGGCATTGCCCGTCATCCGACCCTCTGGCCGAGGCCAGGGCCGTGCTGCACACGGCGGAGACGGCCCTGGCCGCCCGTGCGGCCAGGGGCCTGCCCCCGGTAGAGCTGGCCTTTTACGGCGGCACGTTTACGGCTTTGCCGCAGGCAGCCTACCAGGCATGCCTGCACTGGGTCGGCGCCGTTATGGCGCGGGGCTGGGCCACGGCCTTTCGCTGCTCCACCAGGCCCGACAGGGTGGATGCCGCTGGGCTGGCCGCCCTGCGCGCCGCGGGCTGCCGGTCTGTGGAGCTGGGGGTGCAGAGCTTTGCCGATGCGGCCCTGGCGATGGCGCGGCGGGGCTATACGGGGCGGCAGGCGCTGGCGGCCTGCGCCCTGGTGCGGGAAGCGGGCCTGGGCCTCACCGTGCAGTTGCTGCCGGGCATGCCCGGTCACAGCCCTGCGGATTTTGCAGCCGATGTGGCGCAAAGCCTTGCGGCGGGGGCGGCAGCGCTGCGCTTTTACCCCTGCCTGGTGCTGCGCGGCACGGCCCTGGCCGCCATGTGGCAGGCCGGGCTCTATCGGCCCTGGCCGCTGGAGGTCACCCTGGAGGCTCTGGCCGCGGCCTGGCTGCGGGCCAGGCGCGCCGGGGCGTCTGTCATCCGCATGGGGCTCGCCCAGGAGCAGGGTCTGGAGGCGGCAGTGCTGGACGGCCCCCGCCATCCCGCCCTGGGGGCGCGCGTGCAGGCCCGCGCCTTGTTCCTGGCCGTGGAGCGGGCCTTGCGGGATGCGGGTTGCGGCGGCGAGGTTTTTGCGCTGGAAGCTCCCAAGGCCTGCCAGGGCTGTTTCTGGGGGCACAAGGGCGAGCTGCGTCCGGCCTGGGATGCCCTGGGGCTGCGCAGCCTGCGTTTTGCGCCCAGGGAGGGGCTGCTGCTGGAAGGCTTGCCGTAAAGGACGCGGGCCCGGCGCGGCGCTCCGGTCTGCCGAACCCGTAGGGCAGATTGCCCCTATGCATGTGCGTTTTCAAAGGTTACGACACGCTTGCTCCGGCGCTTAACAGCGCAAATAAAGTGCGCTTGCGCCTGCGCGGCGGGCGTCTGCTCACGCAGCCGCCAGGGCATTTCAAAGTTGCAATGCCCCAAAAAGAGAGGCGGCCGCCGGAAGGTCCGGCGGCCGAGAGAGGGAGGATGTTCCGATGGTTAGAGGTTCTGTTCAAAGGAGGAGGTTTTGAGGAGGGAATCCGCAACGCCCTCAATGGGGGCGGAGAGCATCACGGAAATTTGTGTTTTATATGTGTACCGCCCGTCGACGGATTGACTGGGTTAGGCTGCTGTCAGCTGCCGGGACGGAGGTGGATGATGTGCTCCTTATGGGGTCTTACCGGTTTTGCATTGCCGTAACCCTTGCTTTCTGTTTAGCAATCGACGTGCCAATATTATTTTTTTCAATTAATATCAGTATGTTAATTGGATATTGTCAGGGTGGGGCGGCTGCGGGGCGCGCGAGGCTGTATATTTTTTTTACAGCCTGCGCTTCTGGCTGGATAATTTTTATACAGGTGTGCAGAAGTTGCCCGGTCGGACGGCAGCAGCGGCAAATACGGCCTTTCAACTTTGCAATGCCCTGGCGTCTGCGCTGTCAGACGCCCGCCGTGCAGGGGTAAGGGGAATGTATTTGCGCTGTTAAGCGCCGAGACGAGCGTGCCGTAACCTTTGAGAATGCCTGTTCTCAACGGTAATCTGCTCTAAGAGAGGGGGGCTGCGGCCCCTATGAGGGGCAAGCGGCTACGGTTTGCGCAAGGGCGGCAGGCCGGAGACTTCCATGGCGCAGCCGTGGCTTAAGGGCGCGCCCAAGGCCACGCCGGCCTGGCTGCGCATGTCCGCATCGGCGCGCAGCAGCAGGGCGCGCAGTTCGTCGCGCAGGTGTTGCAGGTCGCGTCCCAGGCGGGGCAGGGTGTCCGGCGGGGTTTCCAGATCGTAGCGCAATTGGGCGAGCTCGTTTTTTTTCAGCAGGATACGTTGGCGGAGGGCCTGAACCTGGGGCAGGTAGTGGTCCACCACCTGTTGGGCGGCGGCGCGCTGCATGGGGGGGAGGCCCTCCAGCCACGAGCTGAGGCCCGTCACGGCGGGTTCCTGCCACGGGGTCATAACGGCCACGGCGTGCAGATTCTGCCGGTTTGTGGCGGCGTCCGGCAGGTACAGGGTAGCGAGCACGCAGAGGGCAAAACAGGCTTTCAGCATACCTGGCCTTCATCGGAAAGGTGTATGTCTTGCCGGGCGCGCGGTCGGCAAGGCGCGACGCCGCAGCGTTGGTCGGCACAACTCTGCGTAGAAGTCATGCAAAAAATGGGCCATTTTTGTTCCAGCCTGCGGCTAAATGTCGTGGCGGCTGCGTGGGCAGCCGCGCACCGTACAGGCGTAAGCGCAATGTATTTGCGGCTGGTAAGCGCTGCAGCGAGCGTGTCGCGAACGTTGCGCAGGCCTGCTCTTAAAGGTAGGCTGCTCCAGGGGGCAGGGCTCTGTGCCGGCGGCCGCCCCTGGCGGATGACAAGGGAGGCCGTGTAAGGCTATACTGCAGCCCATGTGCAGCGTCAAAGAGCCCTCACCGACGGCAGGCGGCCCTGGCGAAAATCCCCCCGCCTTCGCGCGGCGCGGCCGCGCGCCCGTGGTGCTGTTGCTCAGCGCCGCCGCCGTGGTTTTGACCCTGATGATCGGCCTGCTGACCTTCCTTTCGCTGGAGCGCAGCGAGGCGGGCATGGCGCGTCTTCTGGCCGAGAAGGGTTCCTCCCTGATTATGGCTTTTGAGAATATACTGCGTTCGGGCCTGCGCAGCGAGGTGGGCGTGCGCCTGCAGGCCCTGCTGGAAGAAATGGCCGACAGCCCCGGCATTGACTTCGTAGCCGTGACCATGCCGGACGGCACCATTGTGGCCCACAGCGACAGAACCCGGCTGGGCGAAATTCTGCAGGCCGACGGGGCGGAGATGGACGTGGCGCATCTGCGCGCGCTCCACGCCGACGGCCAGGCCCGCTGGCGGGTCATGAACCTGGAGGGCCAGCGGGTTTTTGCGGTCTATCGGCGGTTTTCGCCGGGGCTGACGAATACGGCCGACGCGCAGGCCCTGCCCATCATTTTTCTGGGGCTGGACATTTCGCCCTTTGAAATGACCCGCAGCCAGAACCGGGGCTATATCGCCATGCTGGCGGCCGTTACGCTGCTGGTGGGGCTGGCCTGTCTGCTGGCCCTGTACTACGCCGAGCGGGCGCGGGAGTCGCGCCTGGGGCAGCGCCGGGCCGAAGGCGAGGTGCGGCGGCTGGAAGAAGAAGTCCGCCGTAAGGAAAAGCTGGCCGCCATAGGCAATCTGGCCGCGGGCGTGGCCCATGAGATCCGCAATCCTCTGAGCTCCATCAAAGGCTACGCCACCTATTTCGGCCAGCGCTTCCCTGCGGGCAGTGAGGACCGCGAGGCCGCCAGGGTGATGGTCAGCGAGGTGGACAGGCTCAATCGGGTCATCATGGACCTCATCGGCCTTTCCCGGCCCAGCGACGTCTGCCCCCGCCCCGCCGATCTGGAGACCGTGGTGGAGCACGTCACGCAGCTCATCCGGCAGGATGCGGAAAAACGCGGCGTGAAGATTGTCTGCCGTAAAGCCCCGCGCGTGCCCCCGGCTCTGGTGGACCCTGAGCGCATGGGCCAGGCCCTGCTCAACCTCTGCCTCAACGCGCTGGACGCCATGCCCGGGGGCGGCGTGCTTACCCTGGCCGTGGGCCGGAGCCGGCAGCGGGTCTGCCTTATGGTGCGGGATACGGGCAAGGGCATTGTGCCCCGGCAATTGCCGCATATTTTTGACCCTTACTTTACCACCAAGGGGCAGGGCACGGGCCTGGGGCTTGCCATGGTGCATAAGATTGTGGAGGCCCACGGCGGCGAGATCAGCGTGAGCTCGCGCATGGCGCTGGAAGGCAGGCGGGGGGAAACCATTTTCCGCATCTGGCTGCCCTGCGCGCCGCAGGAGCCGCCCTCCTTTGTGGAGCGCCGCCGCAGGCGGCGGATCTGAGCGCTGCAGAAGGCTTCCCCCTTTTGCAGCGCCATATTGCGTTAACGCCCTGGCGGCTGCGCCGCCCGCGCGGCGGAGCGCCGGAAGGCGCGCTGTAAACGCGCAGCGTCGGCCTATCCTTAGAGCAGATTAACTTTGAGAACAGGCATGCTCAAAGTTTACGGCACGCTCGTTTCGGCGCTTAACAGCGCAAATAAATTGCGCTTACACCTCAACAGCGGGCGTCTGCTCACGCAGCCGCCAGGGCATTTCAACTTTGAAATGCCCTTAAGCTGCTCTGCGCGAGGAGACAGGCATTGAGCAACAGCATTCTTGTGGTGGATGACGATCAGGCCCATCGGGGCATGCTCCGCACCATGCTCCGGTCCTGGGGCTACGCCGTAAGTGAGGCGGCGGACGGCGACGCGGCCGTGGCCCAGGTGCGGGAGCGGGCCTTTGACGCCGTGCTTACGGACGTGCGCATGGCCCGCCTGGACGGCATCCACACCCTGAAGTCCATTCTGGAGTACAATCCGGCCCTGCCGGTGGTGCTCATGACGGCCTATTCCTCCGTGGAAACCGCCGTGGAGGCCCTGCGCCTGGGGGCCTACGACTATCTGGCCAAACCCCTGGATTTTGAGGCCCTGCGGCATACCCTGCAGCAGGCCATTGAGCATTCCCGCCTGAGCGTGGAAAACCGCGAGCTGCGCCGTCAGCTGAGCGACGCCGCGGCCCGGCCCGGCATTCTGGGCCGCAGCCCGGCCATGCTGGCCATGCAGGAGACCATCGCCACAGTGGCCCCCTCCGAGGCCACCGTGCTCATCACCGGCGAATCGGGCACGGGCAAGGAGCTGGTGGCCCGCGCGCTGCACAGCGGCAGCGCCAGGGCGGACAAACCCCTGGTGACGGTAAACTGCGCGGCCCTGGCCGAAAACCTGCTGGAATCGGAGCTCTTCGGCCATGAAAAAGGCTCCTTTACCGGGGCGGAGCGCCGCCGCGAGGGGCGTTTTGTGCAGGCCAACGGGGGCACCCTGTTTCTGGACGAAATCGGCGAGATGCCCCTTCCTCTGCAGGCCAAGCTGCTGCGCGCCCTGCAGGAGGGCGAGGTGCAGCGGGTGGGCTCCGACGCGCCGCTCACCGTGGACGTGCGCGTGCTGGCCGCCACCAACCGCGACCTGCGGGAGGAGGTGGCCCGTCGGCGTTTCCGCGAGGATCTCTACTTCCGGCTCAACGTCATCAGTCTGGAGGTGCCCCCCCTGCGGGAGAGGGGCGAGGATATCCCCGTGCTGGCCGCCCATTTTCTGGAGCGCTTTGCCGGGCGCAACCGCAAGAGCCTCCGCGGCTTCTCCCCCCAGGCCATGGACAGCCTGCTGCGCTATTCCTGGCCCGGCAACGTGCGCGAGCTGGAAAACGCCGTGGAGCGCGCCGTCATCCTCTGCAACGGCGATCTGGTAACCCGGCGCGAGCTGCCCGCGGCCGTCATGGAGGCCGCCCCGGCGGAGGAGCCCTCTTCCGCCGCCGTCCAGGGCGTCCTGGCCGGGCTTCCCCTGGACGAGGTGGAGCGCCGGGCCATTGAAGAGACCCTGCGCTGCGCCGGAGACAACAAAAGCGAAGCCGCCCGGCAGCTGGGCATCACCCGCGCCACCCTGCACAACAAGCTGCGCAAATACGGCCTGGAATAAGAAGGAACTCCATGAGCGAAGAAAAAAAAGCCCCTCCGGCCCCGGAAACGGCGCAGTGGGACCGGCTGGCGGATCTGTGTCACGAACTGGGCATGCTGCGGCGCACGCCGCGATCGGGCTTCGCCTTTCTGGGCAGCGGCGGGGAGAGCGTGGCCGAGCATTCCTACCGGGTGAGCGCCCTGGGCTATGTGCTGGCGCGCCTGGCCGGGGCCGACCCCGCGCGGGTAACGCTGCTCTGCCTGTTCCACGATCTGCACGAGGCCCGCACGGGCGATCTTAATTATGTGAACCACCGCTATGCGCGGATTGAGCCGCGCCGTGCCCTGGAAGACTGCCTGGCGGGCACGGGCCTGGAAGAAGCCCTGCTGCCCCTCTGGGACGAGCTGGAGGCCCGGCGCAGCCCCGAAGCCGTGCTGGCCCATGATGCGGACCAGCTGGACCTTATCTGCAGCCTCAAAGAAGAGCAGGACAAAGGCAACGCCTTTGCGGCGGACTGGCTTGAAAGCGCCCTGCGGCGGCTTGCCAGCTCCGAGGCCCGGCAGCTGGCAAAAGCCGTGCTGCGCGCGGACCACAACCGCTGGTGGTACGGTGGGGTGGACAAGGATTGGTGGGTGCGGCGCGGGCGCTGAGCCCGCGCCCATGCCGGAACCCGCGCAACCTGCGGCTTCGCCGCGGCCCCTCTATGCCACTACCGTGCCCAGGGGGGCGTCGTCCAGCAGGTAGCGCCGCAGGCTGGAAGGCGCGCGGCCGTCCAGGATGAGGGCGCGCTGGCAGCCGGCGTCCAGGGCGTCCAGGCAGGCCTGCACCTTGGGGATCATGCCGCCGCTGATGACGCCCGCCTGCTGCAGGGCCTCGATTTCCCGCCGGTTCAGGCTGGGGATAAGGCGGCCCTGAGCGTCCAGAACGCCGGGCACATCCGAAATCAGCACAAAGTACTCCGCCTTGAGCGCGCCGGCCAGCGCGCCGGCCGCCGTATCGGCATTGATGTTCAGGGCCTGACCATCGGGGCCGTTGGCCAGGGGGGCCACCACAGGCACAAAGCCGCCCGCCAGCAGGCAGCGCACCAGGGCCGGATCCACCGCCTCCACCGTGCCCACCAGGCCCAGTTCAGGCCGGCGCACCCGCGCCCGCATGAGCCCGCCGTCCCGGCCGGAAACGCCCACGGCGCGCACACCGTGGGCCGCCAGCTCGCTGACCACAGCCTTGTTCACCTGCCCGCAGAGGACCATTTCCACCGCTTCCAGCGTGGCGGGATCGGTAACGCGCAGGCCGTCCACAAACCGGCTTTCTATGTGCAGGCGGTCCAGCAGGGCGGAAATCTGCGGGCCGCCGCCGTGCACCAGGGCAAAATCCATGCCCTGGACGGCAAGTTGCGCCAGGTCTGCGGCAAAGGCCGCCTGCAGATCCGGCTGGGTCATGGCGTGTCCGCCGTACTTGATGACCACTGAAGCTGTGTGCATATGTTTTCTCCATTTTTGCCAGTCCTGCCTAGCACTCCCGGCCCTGCAAGGCAAGAGCCGCGCGTGGCGGCGGGGCGTCGGCTGCGTGACGACCTGGCGTCGGCCCGATTGTGCTGCGGGGAAAAAGAAGGTATAAAGGAATCTTCCATCGCAGAGGAGCATGACGGATGGCCGAAGACGGCGGGCAGGGATGGCAGGGGGACAGCGCCTGGATGCGCGAGGCCCTTACGGCCGCCAATGTGGGATTGTGGGTTATTGAGCTCGATACCCGCACGGAAGCCCTGCGCCTGCACGCCGACGCCGTGACGCAGCTTCTGCTGGGCGTGGAGGAGGGCCTTGCCCCGGAAGACTGCGCCCGTTTCTGGCTGGAGCGGGTGGACAGCCGCTACCGGGCCTCCGTGGAGGCGACCCTGACCGACGTGCGGCGCGATACGCGCATGCACGAAGTCCGGTATCCCTACAACCACCCCCGCTGGGGCGTGGTGCATGTGCGCTGCGGCGGAAGGCGCATTTCCGCGGACGACGATTCTCTGGTGCGCGTTACCGGCTACCACCAGGATATGAGCGAGCTGCATTCCGCGCACCAGGCCCTGCGCGAAAGCCTGCTGCGGCTTTCTCTGGCCTGCCGGCTGGGCTGGCTGGGGGTGTTTGAAATGCGCTACGCCCGCGGCCGGGTGGAATGCACGGGTAACGACGTCTTTTACGAGCAGTTCGGCCTGCGTGAAAACGCCGGGCCCGACGATCGCCTGGCCGCCATTACCGAACGCATCCTGCCGGAAGACAGGGCCGCCTGGCGCACGCTCTGCAACCACGACAAATGGCTGCCCGGCCGCCAGACGCATCTGCAGCTGCGGGTGGTGCACCCCCGCCGGGGCCTGTGCTGGTTCGCCCTGGTCTATGAAGTGACGGGCGGCAAGGGCGGCCCCCGCGTTACCGGCTATGTGAGCGACGAAACCGAGCAGCGCCAGAACGAAAGGGTGCTCCGCGAGGCCAAGGAAAGCGCCGAGGCCGCCAACGCCGCCAAGAGCATCTTTCTTGCCAACATGAGCCACGAAATCCGCACCCCCATGAACGGCATCATGGGCATGGCGCACCTGGTGCTCAATACAGAGCTTACCCCCCAGCAGCGCGATTATGTGGAAAAAATCCACGTTACCTGCGATTCCCTGCTGCACATCATCAACGATCTGCTGGATTTTTCAAAAATTGAAGCCAACCGGCTGGAGCTGGAAAAGCAGCCCTTCCAGCCCGCGCGTGAGCTGGAGGCCGTTATGGCCCTGCTGCGGCCGCGCGCCACGGGCGGCGTAAGCCTGGAAAGCAGCCTGGATCCGCGCCTGCCCGCCTTCCTCTCCGGCGACGCCCTGCGCCTCCGTCAAATCCTGCTCAACCTGGGCGGCAATGCCGTCAAGTTTTCCCAGCAGGGCACGGTGCGCATTGTCATGGAATTTTTGCGGCAGCGGGACGGCCTGGCCTGGGTGGCCTGCACCGTGAGCGACGAGGGCATCGGCATGAGCCAGGAGGAACTCTCCCGCATTTTTACGCCCTTTATGCAGGCGGATACCTCCATTACCCGCCGCTTCGGCGGCACGGGCCTGGGCCTGGCCCTCTGCCGCCGCCTTGCGGACCTTATGGGCGGCGTCATCAGCGTGCAGAGCGAGCTGGGCAAGGGCAGCGTCTTCCGGGTGGAGCTGCCCTTCGGCCTGTGCGGCGAGGGCGCGGCACAGCCCGCGGCCCTGGAGGACGACGCCGGAACCGCAGCGGACCTCGCGCGCCTCAAGGGCCTTTGCGTCCTGGTGGCCGAAGACGGCGACATCAACCGGGAAATTCTGGAGGTGCTGCTCTCCGGCATGGGCGCAACCTGCCTTGCGGCGGTCAACGGCCAGGAAGCCGTGGACCTGTGGCAGACCCGGCATGCGGGCATCGACCTTATCCTTATGGACGTGCAGATGCCCCTTATGGACGGCTACACGGCCACCAGGCGCATTCGTGAAAGCGGCCTGCCCCGCGCCGAGGAAGTGCCCATAGTGGCCCTGACGGCCTACGCCATGCGCGGCGACGCGGAACGCAGCCGGGCGGCGGGCATGAACGCCCACCTCACCAAGCCCCTCAAAGTGCGCGACCTGACCCGCGCCCTGGTCCGTTATGCGCCGCCCGCCCCCCAGCCGCCGCACCCGGCCCCCGCCGCCGCCCCGGAAGAAGGCGGCCAGGCTTGACACGGGCGGCGGCCTGTGCCTACTTCGCCTGACCGGACGCCTGCCGCGTCCCCCGCAGAAACTATTTTTTAAGGCCAGACGTCCGTGCCGTGCGGGGAGGCTCCCCGCACGGCGCGGTCGTTGCGTCCGCGCAAATTCATGGAGAATTTGCCCCACTTAGCAGCAAGGATAGCGTCATGACCCAAGTGGTAACCCGATTCGCCCCCAGCCCCACGGGACATTTGCACATCGGCGGCGCGCGCACCGCCATTTTCTGCTGGCTGCTGGCCCGTCACTGCGGCGGGCGGTTTCACCTGCGCATTGAGGATACGGACCTCCTGCGCTCCAGGCAGGAATATACCGACTCCATCCTGGCCTCCATGCGCTGGCTGGGCCTGGACTGGGACGGCGAACCCGTTTACCAGACCAACCGCACAGGGCTCTACAACAGCTATGTGGACAAACTGCTGGAAACCGGCCACGCCTACTGGTGCTCCTGCACGCCCGAAGAGGTGGAAGCCATGCGCGAGGAAGCCCGCCAGGCCGGGCGCAAGCCCCGCTACAACGGCCGCTGCCGCACCCGCGACCTCGGCCCCGGCGAGGGCCGTTGCGTGCGCCTTAAGGCCCCGCTCAGCGGCAAGGTGGTGTTTGACGACATGGTTAAGGGCCGCATTGCCGTGGACGTGAGCGAGCTGGACGATATGGTCATCCGCCGGGCGGACGGCATGCCTACCTACAACATGGCCGTGGTGGTGGACGACCACAGCATGGGCATCACCCACGTCATCCGCGGCGACGACCACGTTTCCAACACCCCGCGCCAGATCCTTATCTATGAAGCCCTGGGCCTGCCTGTGCCGCACTTCGGCCATGTGCCCATGATCCTCGGCCCGGACCGGCAGAAGCTCTCCAAACGCCACGGCGCGCGCGCCGTGATTGAGTACAAACAGGACGGCCTGCTGCCCCAGGCCCTGGTCAACTACCTGGTGCGCCTGGGCTGGTCCCACGGCGACCAGGAGCTCTTTACCAGGGAAGAGCTCATAGCGTTCTTTGACGGCACAAATCTCAATCCCGCCGCCGCCGCCTTCGACCCCGCCAAGCTGGAATGGTGCAACGCCCACTTCATGCGCGCCATGCCCCTGGACGAGCTGGCGCGCCTTACCGCGCCCTTCGCGGCCGAGGCCGGCCTGGGCGATCTGCCTCAGGAACGCCTGGAACCCCTCTGCCGGATGTTCCGCGAGCGGGCCAACAACCTCAAGGCCCTGGCCCAGAGCTTCCGCCCCCTGGTCCTGCCCGCCGCCCAGCTGGAATACGCGGAAAAAGACGCCGCCAAGCATTTTACAGAGGCGGGCAAGGCCCACCTGCGCGCCCTGGCCCCCATCTTTGCCGCCTGCGAACCCTTCTCCGCCGAAAATCTGGAGGCCGCCCTCAACGCCTATGTGGCCGACAACGGCCTCAAATTCAAAGCCGTGGCCCCGCCCCTGCGCACCGCCCTCATGGGGTTTATGGGCGGCTCCCACCTCAACGAAATTATGGCCTTTCTGGGGAAGGAGGAAACCCTCGCCCGCCTGGAACGCGCCATGGGCACGACGCTTTAGGGCATTGCAACGTTGCAATGCCCTGACGGCTGCGTGAGCAGCCGCCCGCTGTGGAGGCGTAAGCGCAATTTATTTGCGCTGTTAAGCGCTGAAACGAGCGTGTCGTAAACTTTGAGAATGCCTGTTCTCAAAGTGAATCTGCTCTAGAGCCTCCTGAATCCTCTGCAGCCCGCGGGCAGCCGCCCGCCGTCACGGCGCGGGCACGGCCTTGCGCCGAGCCTGTCGCACAAAAAAAGAGCAGGGCGCGGATCCAAAAGATCCGCGCCCTGCTGCGTCAGCAGGCCTCAGGCCGGCTTACGGCATTTCAACTTTGCAATACCCTGGCGGCTGCGTGAACAGCCGCCCGCCGTGCAGGCGCAAGCGCAATTTATTTGCGCTGTTAAGCGCCGGAACCAGCGTGTCGTAATCTTTGAGAATGCCTGTTCTCAAAAGAACTGGCCCATGCTGAATTCAAAGCGGCCCGATTCGCGCTCCTTATCATAATCCTGCACCAGCGGGATGCCGTAGGCGATGCGCAGATCCCCCATGGGCGAACGCCAGCGCAGCTCCAGGCCCGTGGAGCAGACGATGTATTTGTCCAGGTCGTTGCCCATGGTTTTGCTGTCGATGTTGAAGCCCGTGTCGAAGAAGGGCACCAGGGCCAGGCCCAGATCCTTCTGGAAGGTCCAGATGTATTCCACGTTGCCCACGCCCATGCGGTCGCCGCCGATCTGCTCACCCTGGTACTTGTAGTCCCGGGGCGAGATGTCGGAGTACGAATAGCCGCGGATGGTGTCCATGCCGCCCACCCAGAAGCGCTCAAATACCGGCACCTTGTCGTTGGTATTCTGGAAGACGCCGCCCAGCCTGCCGCGCACGTGGATGGTGTTCTGCGGGTTAAAGGACCAGAAGCCCTGCCAATCGGCCACAGCCTTGACAAAGTTATCCGTGCCGCCCAGGCCGCCGCCGCCGTATTCGGCCCAGAGCCGGGCGATGGTGCCCTTGGTGGGGCGTTCCTTGTTGTCCGTGGTGTCTCGCAGAATGCGGCCCGAAATGGCGCTGGTCCAGTTGATGCCCTTGTAGTCGCTGATGTAGGGCGAGGCGTTGTCGTCCACGTCATAGAGCTCATACCGCTCCAGGCGGTAGGAGAGGCCCACGGAAGTGTATTCGCCGATGGGATAGGCCAGGCGCACGGTATCGCCGATGGTGTCCTTGGTGAAGTCGTCCCAGTAGTCGTGGGTGTAGTAAATGTCGTTGCCGACGGAGAGATCCGTATCATACAGGCGCGGGTTGGTGAAGGAGAGCACGCCTGAAGTGCGCCGCCAGGAGAAGAAGCCCTGGAGCTGCAGCATGTAGCCGCGGCCGAAGAGGTTACGCTCCATAATGGAGGCGGAAACGCCCACATCATAGTAGCTGGAGTAGCCGATGCCGCCCATGATGGCCCCGGTGTTGGACTCTTTGACCCGCACCTTGAGGTCCACCTCGTCCTCCTTTTCCGTGGGGATGAGGTCCATATCCACGGCGGAGAAATAGCGCAGGCGGTTCAGGCGCTCGTTGGAGCGGCGCAGCTTGACCCCTTCGTACATGTCGCCGTCGCCCAGGCGCATTTCGCGCAGGATGACGTTATCGCGGGTTTTGGTGTTGCCTTCCACCATCACCCGGCGGATGAAGACCTTCTGCTTCTTGTTGACCACATAGCCCACGTCCACCTGATCGCTGCCGTCGTCCGCCTTGATGAGCCTGGTGTCCACCTCGGCAAAGGCGTAGCCGTAGTCGGCGTAGTAGTCCGTAAGGCGCTTGGAGTCCTCCTGCATGACCGTCAGGGAGAAATATTTGTTGGATTTTCGCCAGTCGTCCATTTTGACGACTTTGAGCATCTTGTCTTCGCTGTCGATGACGTCGCCGGCAAAGACCACGTTGCGCACCGTGTAGCGCGGGCCTTCATGCACAGTAAAGGTGATGTGGATGCCGTCGTCCTTGTATTCCACCGTGGGCGCGCCCACCTGAATGTCGATATACCCTTCGTTGAGACCAAAGGCGGCAATGGCGTTGGTGTCGCGCTCCAGGTATTCTTCCTTCAGTACGCCGGTGCCCGTAAGCCAGGAGAAAATGCCCCGCGGCTTCAGCGCCATGTATTTGTCCAGATCGCCGCGGTCCAGCTTGTCCAGGCCCTCAATCTTCACTTCTTTGATGTAGAGCTTGTGCCCTTCGTCCACGGTGAGGATAAGCACGGCCCCCCGGCCGCTCTTGCGATCTTCCAGGCGGTAGTTGACCTTGGCCAGGTAGTAGCCTTCCTTGCGGTAGAGCTCCGTTACCTTCTGCAGGTCGTCGGAAAGCACCTGCTCGTTGAGCACGCTCCCCGGTTTGGTGCCCATGGCGGCCAGCACGTCATCCTGGTCGATGTCCTTGGAGCCCTCCACCACAATATTGTCGATGCGGGGCTTTTCCACCACGGTGAAGACCAGCACGTTGCCTTCCATGGAGGCCTGCACGTCGCTGAAATAGCCCATATCCCAGATGCGCTTCACTTCTTCGTTGATGGCGTTGGCGTCCGGGGTGTCGCCCTTGCGGATGGTCAGGCGCATGAGCACTGTGTCCGGATCCATGACGTTCATGCCGCGCACCTGCACGTCGGCAATGCCGCCCTTGGCGGCCGTGGGCGTGCTCATGGGCACCAGGTCCGGCCCGTTATCGGCGGGCGCGGCGGCTGCGGCGGGCGTTGCCTCCGCCCCGGCCCCGGTAAGCTGGGCGGCGCGGGCGGCCAGGCTGGCCGCGCATTCGTCCAGGGCCAGCAGGCTGTTGCGCTCAAAAGCCGCGGGCACGGCTGCGCTGTTAAGGGGCACCAGGCGCGTGTCCATGCTGAAGCCGTTGCCCAGCTGGTTGAAGTTGCCGTAAACCACCAGCGTGGCCCCGGCCTCGCGGCCCAGGGCGCGGGCCGTAGCCAGATCAATGGTCTCGCCGCTTTTGCGCTGCAGCTGGGCGGCCGCGGCCAGGGGCACCACCTTCATGCCGCGCTGCTGCAGCTGGTTGGCAATGGTCTGGGGCACATGGTTGGCGGCGTCGGGCATGTCCGGCCCGGCATTGACCTGAAAGGGCAGCACCAGCACCAGGGGCGGCTCGGCCGCGTCCGCCGCCGTGGGCGGAAGCCCGGCGCAGGCCAGCAAAGCGAGGCAGAAGAAGGCAAGAAGCTCAGGCAAACGTTTTTTCATACAGATTCCCCGCTTTCAGTTCCAGGATTCTGCCCATACCCGCGGCCAGTTCCCGATTGTGGGTCACCACCACCAGGGTCATGCCCAGTTCGCGGTTGAGTTCGTTCATAAGGGATCCCACCTGCGCCCCGGTGGTTTCGTCCAGGTTGCCGGTGGGTTCGTCGGCCAGCAGCACGCGCGGGCGCAGCAACACAGCGCGGGCCAGGGCCACGCGCTGCCGTTCGCCGCCGGAGAGGGTGGCGATTTTGCTTTCCAGGCGCGCAGCCAGGCCCACGCGCTCCAGCATGGCGCGGGCCTGCGGCAGCACCTCGCTGCGCGGCCGGCCGCCGATGATGGCCGGCATGGCGACGTTTTCCAGAGCGGAAAACTCCGGCAGCAGATGGTGAAACTGGAAGACGAAGCCCAGCGTCCGGTTGCGGAAGGCCGCCTTTTGATCCGGGTTCATGCGGGCCATATCTTCGCCGTGGAAGTATACCGCACCCGTCGTGGGGGAATCAAGGGCCCCCATCAGGTGCAGCAGGGTGCTTTTGCCCGAACCGGAGGCCCCCACAATGGCCAGGGTGGCGCCTTCGTCCACCGTCAGGTTGATATCTTTGAGGATTTCCAGATCGCCGCCGGGCGCGGCAAAGGTTTTGCCCACCTGAGAAAAAGTATAGAGCGCGCCCATGCTATTCGTACCGCAAGGCTTCGGCAGGTTCCAGGCGGGCGGCCTGGCGTGCCGGGTAGAGGGTGGCCAGAAAGCAGAGCAGCATGGCGCTGGCGCCGATGACGAGCACGTCCGTAAGGCTGATGCTGATGGGCAGGTGGTCCAGGGTATAGACGTTTTCCGGCAGCTTGATGAACTGGTAGCGCTTGAGCAGCCAGCCCAGGCTGAGGCCCATGGCGTAGCCCAGCAGGGTGCCGATGGCCCCGATGATGCTGCCCTGGAGCATGAAGATGCGCCGAATCATGCCGCGCGTGGCCCCCATGGACATCATGATGGCGATATCCCTGGTTTTTTCCATCACCAGCATAACCAGGGTGGTGACGATGGAGAAGGAGCCGATGAGCACCACCATGGCCAGCAGGATGAACATGCCGATTTTTTCCAGCTTCAGGGCGGCAAAAAGGTTGGCGTTCATCTCCATCCAGGAGCGGGCGTAGAAGGGCGAGCCCAGCTCCGTGCCTATCCGCGCGGCAATTTTATCCGCCGCAAAAAGATCCGCTACGGTGATCTCCACCCCGGAGAGGTAGCCTTCCGGCAGGCCCAGCACATCGCGCGCGGCGGCCAGGCTTACAAAGGCCAGGGAAGAATCATACTCAAACATGCCGGTTTTGAAGATGCCCGCCACGGCAAAAGGGCGGATGCGCGGGGCATAGCCTGAAGCCGTTTTCTGCCCTGAAGGAGAAAGTAGGTTGACCCTGCTGCCCAGGCCCAGGCCCAGGCGCTTGGCCAGCTCATCCCCCACAATAATGCCGGGCGCGCCTTCTTTTTGCAGGTCGCTCACCGCGCCCGCGCGCATCTGGCGCAGCATGGAGAGCACCGAAGGCGCGCTCTGCGGGTCAATGCCGCGCAGTACAATGCCCTTGACCCCGCTCGCGCCGGAAAGCATCACTTCCGTATAAATAAAAGGCGTGGCCCCGGTGACGCCCTCCACGGCGCGCACGCGCTTCACCACGTCCGGGGCGTTTTCAAAGGCCGAAGGCACATAGGAGAGCACAATGGCGTGGGCGTTGGCCCCCAGAATTTTGTCGCGCATGTCCGTGGTCAGGCCGTTGTACACGCCCAGCACCACCACCAGCGCGCCCACCCCCAAGGCCACGCCCAGAATGGACATGACCGAGATGACCGAGATGAAGGTCTGCTTGCGCCGGGAAAAGAGGTAGCGCAGGGCTACAAAGAGTTCGAACCGCATTGGCGGCATATTGTCCCAGCTTGCGCTTATATTCAAGATTTTTTTTAGAGGGGCGGCGCGGGCGGCTTTTGCCCCCTGGCGGCGTCAACGGGGTTCCGCCGGCGCGGGCGGAGCAGAACGCCGCGCCGCGCCCGCAGGTTTGTTTGCCCTGCGGCGCGGCGATTCTTTTTTTATGGCGTTTGGGCCGCCTCCGGCGGGGGGCGCAGTGCGAAGCGCGTTTGGCTTCCCAGGCACTTCACTTGGCTGTGCTGTGGGTCGGGGAAACAGCCGGCAGCGACAAAGGGCAAGGGTGGAAGGGCTGGACCGTACCCAGACCGCAGGTTTGCTTGCCCCTGCGGGCATGGCAGTTCATTTTTTTATGGCGTTTGGGCCGCCTCCGGCGGGGGGCGCAGTGCGAAGCGCGTCTGGCTTCCCAGGCACTTCACTTGGCTGTGCTGTGGGTCGGGGAAACAGCCGGCAGCGACAAAGGGCAAGGGTGGAAGGGCTGGACCGTACCCAGACCGCAGGTTTGCTTGCCCCTGCGGGCATGGCAGTTCATTTTTTTATGGCGTTTGGGCCGCCTCCGGCGGGGGGCGCAGTGCGAAGCGCGTCCGGCTTCCCAGGCACTTCACTTGGCGGTGCTGTGGGTCGGGGAAACAGACGGCAGCGACAAAGGGCAAGGGCGGAAAGGCTTGGACCGTACCCAGACCGCAGGTTTGCTTGCCCTGCGGGCATGGCAGTTCATTTTTTTATGGCGTTTGGGCCGCCTCCGGCGGGGGCATGGGGCCAAGGGCGGGGCTGCGCCCCCCCTTAGGCCCCCTACAACCCCCATAACCCCCCGCTGTTCAGGGCAGCCCGGCTATGGGCGGCGCGGCTGGGGTGCGCCGCTGCGCGACGGCGCCCCTTATGCCGCGCTCAACTTTCGGGAAAAGGCCGCCGAGACTCTGGAAAGCCGCGTGCAACTGTCAGGAAAGGTCGCCGCAATTCTGGAGGGCCGCGCGCATGGCAGTTATGTAAAAACCGCTTGTTCAGGGTACGCCCGGCGCGCTGCCTGAGGGGAGAAAAGTTTTTTGAAGGGGATGGGGGTGTAGGGGGAAGGGGGGACTTTTGTTCACAAAAGTCCCCCCTTCCCCCTACAAAAATCTTTTTTACAACGCCGCGGCGATGCGGGCGCGGGCCTGACGGTCCAGGACGCGTTGGTTGGAGCTGCCGCGGAAGCGGAGCTCCAGGTCGCGCAGTTCTTCTATGTAGGGGCCGTCGATGAGGATGTCGGTAAGGTCCAGGAGGCGGGCGGTCCAGGGGTCTGCGGCGGCGCGGCGGCAGAGTTCTTCAAAGGTGTAGCCGGTGAAGGCGACTACGGTTTTGCCCAGGGCGCGGACGCCTTGGGCCACGGGGCAGAGGGCCGCGGCCTGGCAGAAGGGCTCGCCGCCGGAGAGGGTGACGCCGGCCAGGAGGGGATTCTGGCGCACCTGATTGAGGACGGCTTCCGCGGTGAAGAGGAAGCCGCCCTCAAAGCTGTGCGTCTGCGGGTTGTGGCAGCCTTTGCAGTGGTGCGGGCAACCCTGGGTGAAGAGCACGTAGCGCAGCCCCGGCCCATCCACTATGGATTCCTCCACAATGCCGGAGAGGCGCAGGGGCTGCGGCGTGTTGGGTTCAGGCATGTTTGACGCGGTCGCGTTCTTCGGCGCGTTTGGCGTTGTTGAAGCGGTCGAGGGTGCCCACGAGGTAGCCGGTGATGCGGCGGGTGCGTTCAAAGCCCAGGCCCTGGCCTACGAGTTTCTGGGCGGGTTTCACTTCCTCAAACAGGCGGGATTTCATCAGCATATTTTTCTCCTTGGTTCGCACTAAGGGTGGTTGGCAGGTATGTGCGCCCCGGGGGCCCTGCCCGACCGGGGCGGCCGCATCAGTCCCAATGGGGCATGTGCGGGTATTTCCGACGCAGTTGGCGGAGTTTTTCCAGGCTCACGCCTTCGCCTTCTTTGCGGCCGCAGCGGGGGCAGCAGCCGTTGATAACGCCCACGTAGCCGCAGACGGGGTCGCGGTCCAGGGGGTGGTTGACGGAGCCGTAGCCCACGCCCTGGTCGTGCATATAGCGGATGATGCTTTCAAAGGCTTCAGGGTTTTTGCAGGTATCGCCGTCCAGTTCCACATAGGTAATGTGCCCGGCGTTGGTCATGGCGTGGTAGGGGGCTTCGATCTGGATTTTTTTGAAGGCCTTGATGGGGAAGTACACGGGCACATGGAAGGAATTGGTGTAGTAGTCCCTGTCCGTAATGCCGGGAAGGCTGCCGTAGCGGGCTTTGTCCAGGGCCACGAAGCGGCCGCTGAGGCTCTCCGCCGGGGTGGCGATGAGGGTGAAGTTGAGGCTGGTCTGCTCCGATTCCTGGTCGCAGCGCTCGCGCATGTGGCCGACGATTCTGAGGCCCAGGGCCTGGGCTTCTTCGCTTTCGCCGTGGTGGACGCCCATAAGGGCTTTGAGGGTTTCGGCCAGGCCGATGAAGCCTATGGTGAGGGTGCCGTGCTTGAGCACCTCGCCGATGCTGTCGTCCCAATCCAGCTTGTCCGAATCGATCCAGATGCCTTCGCCCATGAGGAAGGGGTAGTTGCGCACTTTTTTGGCGCTCTGGATTTTGAAGCGGTGCAGCAGCTGGCGGAAGACCAGGTCTATTTTGTCGTCCAGCAGGGCGAAGAAGCGGTCCACGTCGCCGTGGGCTTCGATGCCCAGGCGGGGCAGGTTGACGGAAGTGAAGCTGAGGTTGCCGCGGCCGCAGGTCACCTGGCGGTTTTTGTCGTGCACGTTGCCCAGAACGCGGGTGCGGCAGCCCATGTAGGCCACTTCGGTGTTGTAGTCGCCGGGCTTGTAGTACTGAAGGTTGTAGGGCGCGTCCAGGAAGCTGAAGTTGGGGAAGAGCCGCATGGCGGAGACTTCCATGGCCAGCTTGAAGAGATCGTAGTTGGGGTCGTCGGGGTTGTAGTTGACGCCTTCTTTGACCTTGAAGATCTGCACGGGGAAGATGGAGGTTTCGCCGTTGCCGAGGCCCGCCCTGGTGGCGAGGAGGAGGTTCCTGGTGACCATGCGGCCTTCGGCGGAAACGTCCGTGCCATAGTTGACGGAGCTGAAGGGCACCTGCGCGCCGGCGCGGGAATTCATGGTGTTGAGGTTGTGGATAAGGGCCTCCATGGCCTGGTAGGTGCGGCGGTCGGCATAGCGGAGGGCCTCCTGCGCGGCGTAGGCGTGGCCTTTGGCCAGCAGATCGGCCTGGTCGGGCGCGGCGGCGGCAAGGCGGCGGCCGTAGTCTTCCAGGTTGCCCATGCGGGGGCCTTCGCCCAGCCTGGCCTGGAGGCTTTCCACCAGCTCGCGGGCTGCGTCGGCCTCCAGCCCGGCGGCGATGCGCACATAGGCGCAGAAGGCGCGCGCGTATTCTTTGCGGAAGGTTTTGATTACGCCGTCGGCCATGGAGAAATCGAAATGGGGCACACTCTGGCCGCCGTGCATTTCGTTCTGGTTGGCCTGGATGGCAATGCAGGCCAGGGCCGAATAGCTCTCAATGGAATTGGGCTCTCGCAAGTGGCCGTGGCCAGTGGAAAAGCCGTTTTTGAACAGGGGGATAAGGTCTATCTGGCAGCACGTTTCCGTGAGCATGTAGAAGTCTTTGTCATGAATGTGGATATCGCCGTTGATGTGCGCGGCCGAGGCGTCCTTGGGCAGGATGTAGTTGTCGATGAAGAATTTGGAACCCTCGGAGCCGTATTTGAGCATGGTGCCCATGGCCGTATCGCCGTCGATGTTGGCGTTTTCGCGCTTGATGTCCTCTTTGAGGGCCGGGGAGTAGGTCAGCTTTTTATAAATGTCCATGAGATACGTTTCCGCATTGCGGATTTTCGTATGCTCGGCACGGTAGAGGATGTAGGCCTTGGCGGTTTTGGCGTAGTCGTACTGGATGAGGGCCTCCTCCACCACGTCCTGGATTTCTTCCACGTGCTTCAGGCTGCCTTCGTCCAGCTTTTTGCAGACTTTTTCCGTCACAAAGAGCAGGTCCGTGGGGGACATGTCCTCCCCGCCCACGGCCTTGTTGGCCTTGGTGATGGCGTTGAGAATCTTGACCGAATCAAAAGGCACTTCCGTGCCGTCGCGTTTGATGATGCTGGCGGGCATGAGTACGTCGCTCCACATATATGGACTTTGAACACAATCCGTCCCGCCGACGGACAGAAAGGAAGGACGCACAGGTCCTTCGAGACCCTCTGGCAAAAGCCCGTTGCCGGGGGGGGTGCTGACGGGGTTGAAAGCAGGTCTTCCGGCTTGCCGGCCGCCCTTCGGCCTTCCCGGAAAAAACATCCAGTGGCGCGCGAGGAAAGGCGGCGTTCACAGCGGCTTACGGCGGCGGGTCCGCTCCCGTTTTACACGGGATTCCCTATTAAGCTTGCGAGCGCTTTCAATGTCTAGAAAATTTCAAAAGAATGCCGTCCTGTCAATGCGCGTCCGCAAAAAAGGCTTCCAAGGCTCAAAGGAACAGTGTCGTTTCTTTGAGAAATTTTTTTGCCTTTGCAGCATTGTTCACTATTGCACAAAAAACGGGACGGATTCGGGGCCGTCCCTGTGCCCGCAGCCCTGGCGGGGCGCGGGTACTGTCCTGCTGACGGGTGGAAACATAGCGCGACGGGGGGCTTTTTTCAAGGGCGCGGGTTGGGCGGCAAAACCGCGGCCCGCGCGGGCGTTGTTTGTAATATGCAGATAATATTAATAAAAATTTTTAGTCCCCAGGGCTGCCCGTGCCGCGGCCGGCACGGCCCGCACGGCGGCGGGGCCCCCGGCGGGGCCTTGGGGGCGGGGCGGTTTCAGTCTTCCGGGGCGGCGGGCCTGCGGCTCAGGATCAGGGACATGTAGGGCGGCGTGGCCGCATCTTCCGGAAGCCCAAGGCGGAGCTTTTCGCCTGACCGCTCCACCAGGCTGGCCAGCACGCAGCTTTCCAGGCGGCCTGTCTGGCGCAGGGCCTCGCGGATGGCGGGCAGATTGCGGTAAGCCTTGAGGATGACGGCCGTATCCGCGTCCTTCAGGGCCGCGGCCAGTTGCTCCTGGCTGTTGATGCCGGGGAGCAGGCGCAGGGTCTCGCCATTCTCGCAGAGCACCACGCGCGCGCGGGCCGCGGCGGCCTGGATGGAGGTAACGCCGGGCACGATCTCTACGGGCAGGTGCGGGGCCAGGGCCCGGAGCGTGCGCAAGAGGTAGCCGAAGGTGCTGTAGACCAGGGGGTCGCCGATGGTCAGGAAGGCCGCGTCCGCGCCGCTTTCCAGCACATCTTTGGTGGTGCGGGCGGCGGCTTCCCAGGCCTGGCGCAGGGCGGTTTTGTCGCGGGTCATGGGAAATTCCAGGCGCAGCAGGCGCGTCTCAGGCCGCAGGTGGGGGCGGGCGGTTTCCAGCGCGGCGGAATAGTCGTTGCGCGGCGAGGCCGCCGCCAGGATAACGTCCGCCTTGCGCAGCACGTTCACGGCCCGCAGGGTCAGCAGGTCCGGCGCGCCGGGGCCGACGCCCAGGCCGTAGAGGGTTCCGGTCATTTGTGTTTCCATCAAGTTAGCAGTGCGCAATGAAGGTTCGGGCCGTCAAGGCCTGGGGAGGGCGCGCAGCCGGCGCGCCAGTTCTTCCGCCGCGTCCACGGCGCGGGGGCCGGGCCGGGCGTAGCGGGCTTCGTCCACCACCAGCACATGCCCGGCGCGCACGGCGCGCAGGCCCGCAAAGTGGGGGCGCTCGGCCGGGGGCGTGGGATCCGGATTCATGGGGCCTTGCTGCAGAATGTAGGCGTCCGGGTCCGCGGCGATGAGCGCCTCCTCATTGCAGCGGACCAGCTTCTGGGCCTGGCGCAGGACGTTTTCGCCGCCTGCGTAGCCGATGATCTCGCTGGTAATGCCCTTCTGCCCCGCGCCCAGTAGGTTGGGGTAGCGCACCTCGTAAAAGACCCGCAGCGGCGCGCGCCCGGCGTTGCCCTGGCGCAGGGCCGCGAGGCGGGCCTGCCAGCCGCGCACAAGCTCGGCGGCCCGGCCCTCCAGGCCCGTAAGGCGGCCCAGAATTTCCGTTGCCGCAAACATGTCCGCAAAGGATTCCAGCGGCAGGACAAGCACGGGCAGGCCCAGGGCGCGCAGATTTTCCGTAAAGACCTGCGCCTCCCGCCGACCGGACATCTGCAGCACAAGGTCCGGCTTCTGCGCCAGAATAAGCTCGGCGTTGGGCCGCATGTGCGTGCCGATGGCCGGCAGCGCCGCCAGCTCCGGCAGGGCGGCGTCCGCAGCGGTGCGGGCCACGATGCGGTCGCCCGCGCCCAGGGCCAGGAGCAGCTCGTTGTAGGCCCCGTAAAGGGCGATGATGCGCCGCGCCGGACGCTCCAGGCGCAGGACGTTGCCCGCAGGAGCCGTAATTTCCAGGGGGAAGGGCGCGGGATCAGCCGTTGCCGTCGGCATGCCCGTCGTGGGGCCCGCCGTGGCGGGGCCGCCCGCAAACAGCGGCAGAAAGAGCAGCGCCGCTGTTAACAGCAGTACGCCCGTTGGGCGCGACAGCGGCCCAAGGGCCGCGGGCGCTGGCCGCAAGGGCCTGGGGCAGGCCCCACAGGGGGTGGGGCAACACGGTGACGGGCGTCTGGTAGAGGGCACTGAGATTCTCCTCGGTAAAAACCTGCCGCACGGGGCCGTCAAAGGCCAGGCGGCCATCCTTAAGGCCCAGCAGCCGCGTGGCGTACAGGGCGGCCAGGTTGCAGTCGTGCACGGCCATGAGCACGCAGGCCCCGGCGGCGCGGCGGGCTTCCAGCAGGTCAAAAAGTTCTGTCATGCGGGCCAGGTCCAGGCCCGCGGCCAGCTCGTCCAGCAGCAGCAAGGGGCTTTCCTGGGCCAGCGCCCTGGCCAGCAGCACCCGCTGCAGCTCGCCGCCGGAAAGCTCGCGCAGACGCCGCCGGGCCAAACCTTCCGTATCCGTGGCGGCCAAGGCGCGGTCCGCCGCCTGATGGTCCTTCGGGCCGTACCAGCCCAAGGGGGAAAGGTGGGCGTAGCGTCCCAGGAGGACCATTTCCCGGGCCGTCAGATCTTCCGGGCAGGGGCCGCGCTGTGGCACCACGGCCGCCAGGCGGGCCCGTTCCCTGGGCCGCAGGGCCGCCAGAGAACGCCCGGCCAGACGCACCGTGCCGCTCTGCGGGGCCAGCACGCCCGAAAGCGCGCGCAGCAGCGTGGTCTTGCCGCTGCCGTTGGGGCCCAGCAGGGCCGCGCATTCCCCGGCCCGCAGGCTGAAGCTCACCCCGCGCAGCACGGCGCGGCGGCCGTAGCCCGCCGCAAGGTCCGCCACCGCAAGCAGCGGCGCGGCCTTGGCAACAGGCCCGTCCATCAGCGCCCCCGCACCAGCAGGGCGAAAAAAGGGCCGCCCAGCAAGGCCGTAACCACGCCCACGGGCAGTTCCTGTCCGCCGTCCAGCACGCAGCGGGCCAGCACGTCGGCCCAGACCAGCAGCACGCCGCCGCCCAGAAAGGCTCCCAGCAGGAGCGGCCCGTGCCCCCCGCCCAACAGCAGCCGCAAAACGTGCGGCACTACCAGGCCCACAAAACCGATAACCCCGGCCACGGCCACGCAGCCCGCCGTCATGCAGCTGGCCCCGGCCAGGAGCCAGAAGCGCGCGCGGGGCACGGCCAGGCCCAGCTGGGCGGCCTGCTCGTCCCCCAGGGCCAGCACGTCCAGCGCCCGCCAGCCCAGGCCCACGGCCAGCAGGCCCGGCAGCAGGGTGGCCAGCAACAGGGGCAGGCTGTCCCAGCCCCGGCCCTGGAGCGAGCCCATGATCCAAAAAACGATGCTGGTGACGGACTCCTCATTGAGCGCCTTGACCAGGGCCACCAGCGCTCCCAGAAAGGCGGCCACGGCAATGCCCGCCAGCACGACGCTTTCTTTACGCCAGCCGCCGCGTCCGCGCCCCAGCCAGAGGGCCCCGGCCAGGGCCAGCAGCGCTCCCGCCAGGGCCGCCGGGGCCACCAGGGCGGCCGGGTGGCTTTCCAGGCCGGGGAAAAGCGCCGCAAAGCGTCCGCCCAGGGCAATGGCCAGGCTGGCCCCAAAGGCCGCCCCGGCGGAAACGCCCAGGGTAAAGGGATCGGCCAGGGGGTTGCGCAGCACGCCCTGCAAGGCCACGCCCGCCACGGCCAGGGCCCCGCCGCAGAGGGAGGCCAGCGCCACCCGCGCCAGGCGGATGTCCCCCACCACCAGGATGAGGGCGTTGTCGCCCGGCAAAGGGGCCAGGCCCAGCAGCCCGGCCAGGGCGGCCAGCACCTGGCGCGCCGTATAGGGCGCAGGGCCGGGCAGGCAGGCCAGGGGCAGCGAAAAAAGCCAGAGCGCCGCCAGGGCGGCAAAGGCCGTGCGGCGGACGCGGTGCGGCGCGGAAAGTGCGGAGGATGGATGCCGTGCGGTCATGCCGCTGCCCCTAGAGAGCCCGTGCGGGCATAAAAAAGCCTCTTCCGTTCGCGCGTGCGAAGGGAAGAGGCCCGTATTTCCTCTGTCCTGCCGGCAAAAACCCGTTGCCGCGACGGCCAGCGCCGTCCGCCAGGCCGTGACGCACGGCCTGGGCTACGGCAGGTCTTCCGGCTTGGCCCCCGCGCTTCGGCCTTCCCGTTGCCAGTGGCACATGAAGAAGCGCGGCGTATGGGCCTTACGGCGGCGGGTCCGCTCCCGCTTTGCACGGGATTCCCTTTTCAAGCCGAGCGAAGCCCGGCTACCGTAACCGCCGTCACTGTAGGCGCGGGGCGGGGCGGTGTCAATGCCGGGGGCGCTGCGTTCCCCCTTCTTCCCCCTTGCTTTACCCGCGCCAATCAGGCTTTTATCCAGATCAGACTGGCCTGGCGGCCGCAGCGTCGCTGGCGGCGGTAGGAGAAGAACTGCGGATTGGTCATGGTGCAGAGGTCAAGCCCGAAGATGTGGCGGGGGAGGAGCCCGGCGTCCTTCAGTTGTCTGCGGGTGAGGCTCCAGAGATCCATAGTGTGGTTTGCCGCATCGAGCCAGGGGGCGTAGTCCGGGCCCCATTCCTGGTCAAAGTTGACGAACTGGGCGTTGTCCGGCCCCAGGCTGGGGCCGCGCACGGCCAGGACTTCGCGGGGGTCGAGGCCGTAGTGCTCGCAGAAGCGGCGCGCGCCGTCGGCGGGGAAGGCGCAGCGGTTGCCGCGCCAGCCTGCGTGCAGGGCGGCGATATGGCGGCCGCTCTGGTGGGCCAGGAGGATGGGCTGGCAGTCTGCGGTTTTGATGCAGAGGGCCAGGCCGGGGCGGTCCGTGGCCAGGCCGTCGCCTTCAGGCAGGTCGGCGTCGGTCAGGGCGGGGGCTGCCGCAAAGGGAACGGCGGGCGGATCAAAATGGAGCGCGTTGCCGTGCACCTGGTGCAGCTCGGCCCAGGCGGCGGCCCCCTGGGGGCGCAGCAGCTCCGTCAGGGCGCGGCGGCTGCGGACCGTGCCATCGGGGTCGGCTCCCACGCTGTGGGAGATGTTGCCCCCGGCCAGAGGGTCGGCGTCGGCGGTCAGGGGGTCGGCGGGGGCGGGCAGGCTGCGGGTCTGAAAGGCGCAGCCCACGTTGGGGAGCCCGGGGAAATGGAAAAAGATGCAGTTTACAGTAGACACAGCAAGCCTCGTTCCGTGCAGAGGTAGTTTGCCCTTTGGTCCCAGGGGTCCAGGGGCAGGGCGTCGGCCACCTGGAAGGAGAAGCACAGGCCCAGGAGAGGACAGGCCGGGCGGCGGCGCAGAAAACGGTCGTAATAGCCGCCGCCGTAGCCCAGGCGGCCGCCCCGGCGGTCAAAGGCCAGGCCGGGCAGGACGATGAGGTCCGGGGCAAAGGCCGTGCCCAGGGCGTCTGGCCCCAGGCCGGGCAGGGCCGGATCCGGCTCGCGTAGGCCAAAGGGGCCAGGGCGCAGGGCCGCCGGTTCTGGGCAGACGACAAAATCCATGTATCCTGGCGCGTCGGGCCGCACGCGCGGCAGCCAGAGGGTGCGGCCCGCGGTCCAGGCCGCTTCCAGCAGTAGATCTGTGGGGGCCTCGTTTTTTACGCCCACATACAGGGCCACGGAGCGGGCGTCTTCCCAGAGGGCCGAGGCCAGGAGGCGCAACTGCGCGGCCCGGCCGTATTCCTGAAACTCTTGCGGCGCAAGGCCGCGGCGCAGGGCGGCATACTGCTGCCGCAGCGCGGCCTTGGCGGTGGCCGTGCCCTGCCTGGGGGTCGGCTCGGAGGCGGGGCCGGAGGCCGGAGAGGCGGGCGGCGGAGGCGGGGAAGGGGGCATGGCGGGCCTTTTCTTGGCTGAGGAGCTGTGGTAACCTACACATACTGCGGCCGATTGCGGCCGCTGCACTGTAACAAAGGAAGCACCGCCATGCCAAGCGCCGACTCCCAGGATTATCTTTGGGTCGCCGTGGGCGATATCCACGACGAACCCGCCCGCATTGCCGAAATTCCGGAACTGCCTCAGGCCGACGGCATTATTGTGACCGGGGATCTTACCATTACCGGCGGCGTGAAACAGGCCGAGCAGGTCATGAACGTGCTGCGCGCCCACAATACGACGGTCTGGGCGCAGATCGGCAATATGGACCGGCCTGAGGTGGACCAGTGGCTGAGCGAAATGGGCTGGAACCTCCACGCCATGACCCGCGCGCTCACGCCGGAGACGGCCATTTTCGGCGTGGGGGCGTCTACGTTTACGCCCTTCGGCACGCCCAGCGAATTTCCGGAATCGGCCTTTGCCGCCTGGCTGGACGCCTGCTGGCAGAAAGCGCGGACCTACGCCCATACCGTGCTGGTGTCGCACAATCCCCCTAAGGACACGGCCTGCGACGTCATCCCCGGCGGCGCGCACGTGGGTTCCACGGCCGTGCGCGAATTTCTGGAGGAAGCCCAGCCGGAGATCTGTCTCTGCGGGCACATTCACGAGGCCAGGGCTATGGACCGCGTGGGCCGCACCCTGGTGGTCAATCCCGGCCCGCTTTCACTGGGGGGCTATGTGCTGCTGCGCTCCAACGCCGGGCAGCTTTCGGCGGAGCTCAAGTTGCTGGAAAGCTGATTTTTTTGGGGGTGAGAGCCTTTTTTGCGGCCCGTCACGGCAGTGCGTCCGGACGGGCCGCTTGCATAATTTTCAAAAAAACGTACTCTGCAAGAAGTACGGGCATGCCAGCCGCACCTGCGCGCCATCCGGCGCTGCACCGGCCTCGTTACGGCATGCCGCCCAAATTTCTTGCGGCGGCTCCTGCCGCCGTACATAAAAAGGATATTCATGACCGCAGATCAGGACACCCCCGTGGCCGCACCGGCAGCCTCGGACACAATGGATAAGGAAACCCCCAAGCCCCGTCGACGCGCCGCCCCCCGCAGCAGAACAACAAAATCCGCCCAGGCCGACGTTGCGCCTTCCGCCGCGGCTGCGCCCCCCTCGGACGGCAAGGCCGCCGCAAGCCCCAAACCCGCTCCCCGCAAACGCTCCGGCGCTAAAAAAAGCGCTGCGCCTGAGGCGGCCGCCGCAGCCGCGCCGCCCGAAACTTCCGCTTCCCCAATTGCTGCATCCCCCGATGCTGCGTCCAAACATCCCGCAGCCGCGCTGCCCTCCGCAACCGGGGAAGATGCCCCCAAGAAGCGCCGCACAACGCGTGCAGCCGCAAGCCGTAAAAAAGCCCCGGCCGCAGCGGCAGGGGAGGCGGCCACCAGCGCTGCGGCCCTGACGCCGGAAGCGCCCGTTGCGGAGGAAAATCCCGCAGCACCCAAGGCAACCGCATCCGCCAAAACCTCCGGCCAGACTTCCGCCAAAACTTCCGGCCGAAGCCGCAGCGCGTCAGCCGGCAAAACCTCCGGTCGCAGCGCAGCAGGCCGCAAATCCCGCGCCGCCGCGCCCGCAGTCGCCACGGCGACGCCGGAAGCCGCACAATCCGCGGCGCAGTCCATGGGCAAGTCCGGGGAGCAATCCTCCCGGCGGTCCGGCCCCGCTGCGGCACAGCCCGCCGCGTCTGCCGCGACGACGGCTCCGGAGCCCGGCGCAGCCCCGTTGCCCGGCCTTGAGCGGAAGGAAATTGCCGCGCGTCCGGCGCAGCCTGCGCTTGCCTCTGCCGCGCCGACGCCTGCCTTGACGGAAGCCGCGCCTGCGGCCGCGCCCGCTGTGCGGGTTGCCGCGGCCGTGCCCGCGGTGGAGGGCCCGACCATAATCCCCACGGCAGCCGGCGGCGAAGGCGCCGCTGCGGAAGCCGCCCCGGAGGCGGAAGGGGAAAACGCCGCCGAAGCCCCCCGGCGCAAGAATCGGCGTGGGCGGCGCGGCGGCCGCGGCCGCAACCGCAAAAAAGAACAGAATGGTCAGGAGAACGGCGCGGCGGCTGCCGCTGACAACGCCCAGGAGCCGGAGGAACCCGCCGAAAGCGATACCCCCGCAAGCGGGGCCACGGCCGCCGTCCAGGCCACGGCCGCCGTCCAGGCCACGGCCCGGCCCGCCACCGGGCGCGGTGCGGCCCAGAACAAGCGCCGCATGTTCATCAGCGTGCTGCCCGGCGAACAGGTGGAGGTGGCCCTGGCCGAGAACGGCCAGGTGCTGGAATACTACCTGGACATGCTGCACCAGCGCAAAATCAAGGGCAACATTTACAAAGGGGTCATCCACAATATCGATACCAACCTGCAGGCCGCCTTCGTCAGCTACGGCACGGGCAAGAACGGCTTTCTGCAGATCGATGAGGTGCATCCCGAATACTGGCTGAGCCACCACGAACCGGCCAAGGGCAAGAAGTTTCCGCCCATCCAGAAGGTGCTCAAGGCCGGGCAGGAAGTGTTGGTGCAGGTGGTCAAGGAACCCACGGGCAGCAAAGGCGCGTTTCTGACCACCTGGATTTCATTGGCCGGGCGTTTTCTGGTGCTGACGCCGGGGCAGGAGCAGATCGGCATCTCGCGCAAGGTAGAGGACGACGACGAGCGCGCCCGCCTGCGCGAGCTCATGAACGGCATTGACCCCGGCCAGAACCTGGGCGTCATTGTGCGTACGGTGAGCGCTGGCACCACCAAGACCACCCTGCGCAACGACCTGCAATATCTGAAGCGCGTCTGGCGCGACATCCGCAAAAAAGGCACAGAGGTCACGGCCCCGTCCCTGGTCTACCAGGAGCCGGGCCTTTCCGAACGCGCCGTGCGCGACTACCTTACCGACGACGTGGGCGAAATCTGGGTGGATAGCGAGGAAGTGGCCCAGAGCATTCGGGAAACCGTGAGCCTGCTCTTTCCCCGCAAGAAGGATCTGGTGCACCTCTATGCGGACGTGCGCACGCCCATGTGGGACCGCTTTAACCTGCGGCGGCAACTGGACCAGATCTACACCCGCGAGGTGCAGCTGCCTTCGGGGGGCCGGCTGGTGTTTGACCAGACCGAGGCCCTCATGGCCATTGACATCAATTCGGGCAAAATTTCCGGCAAGGGCAATTTTGAGGCCATGGCCCACAAGACCAACATGGAGGCGGCCGAGACCATTGCCCGGCACCTCAGGCTGCGCGACATCGGCGGCCAGGTGGTCATCGACTTCATTGAAATGCGCGAGAAAAAGCATGTGCTGGAAGTGGAAAAAACCCTGCGCGCGGCCATGAAGAACGACCGCGCCCGGCACGACGTGGGGCGCATGAGCTCCTTCGGCCTGCTGGAGCTGGTGCGCCAGCGCACAGGCTCCTCGGCCCTTTCCATCACTATGGAGCCTTGCCCGGCCTGCGGCGGTACCGGCCAGCGCCGTAACCTGGAGTGGCAGGCCCTGCAGGCCCTGGGCGATTTGCGGCGGCTGCTGCGCGCCGAAAACAAGGACAAATGCGTTTACACAGCCCCGGCCGAGCTGGCTCTGTATCTGCTGAACCACAAGCGCGACGCCCTGCGCGAACTGGAGCAGGATTTCGGCAAATGTCTGGAAATACTGGTGCGCCCCTAAGCGCGCCCGGCACATCTTCCGCGGGCGGCGGTTTTGGCGCTCCTGACGGGCCCGGAGCCGCCGCTGTCGGCGGGGGGGAGCCGCAAACCGCTGCAACGCGGGAAAACCGGCTGCTGCTGCACGTCTGCTGTGGGCCGTGCGCCGTCATGCCTCTGCTGCGCCTGCGGGACGAGGGCTATGCCGTCACGGCCTGGTTCATGAATCCCAATATCCACCCGCTGACGGAATACCTGCGCCGCCGCGAGGCCGCCGGAGAATGCGCCGCCAGGCTGGGCGTGCCCATAATCTATGCGGACGCGGCCTGGAACGTGACGGCTTGGCTGCGGGCCGTGGCCGGAAGGGACGCCCCGCCGGAGCGCTGCGCCTGGTGTTGCGCCAGCCGTCTGGAAGCGGCCTTTGCCGCCGCCAGGGAGCTGGGCTGCGCCTGGGTGAGCAGCAGCCTGCTCTATTCGCGCTACCAGCCGCACGCGGCCATCAAGGCCGCCGGCGAGCGCCTGGGGGCCGCCGGAGGGCCGGGATTCGTCTACCGCGACTTTCGCGAGGACTGGCAGGAGGGCATTGACCGCTCCAAAGAAATGGAACTTTACCGCCAGCCCTATTGCGGCTGCATCTACAGCGAGGCTGAACGCTACGGCAAGCGCCTGGCCCGCCTTTGCGCGGAGCGATAACATCAGTCGAGCCAGGAGAGACCTTCTCCCGCACAGGCCGCCAGTGGGTGGGGAAACAAAATTTCCTGCAATTTTCCCTTGACGTTGCCCGGCTTTTTCCGTACTAATTCTTTCGCTGCAACGATCCCCGATAGCTCAATTGGCAGAGCGGGTGACTGTTAATCACTAGGTTGGCGGTTCAAGTCCGTCTCGGGGAGCCATAAAATTCAAGCCCTTACAGCTAATCGCTGTGAGGGCTTTTTCTGTCGGGGTAACACCGGGGTAACACCAGAACGAAAATCGGGGTCCCGTCTTCCGGGGTTGCCCCCACGGCACCGGAAGGCGCTTGCGCCCCTCGTAGTCAAAAAATTGACAGGGGGCGTCGGACACCTCTCCGCCCGCAAAAAGTTTTTGTGCTGAAAACTTGCTGGACGTTGCTGGGTAATCCTCCCAAAAATCAAAATTTCTTAAAATTTTTTTTGGGACGAGGCTGGACAACAGGACTACCTGCTTCATTCTTCCCGTCAGTCAACGCTTTTATGGCCTTATCAAAATCACTTTCCTTTTTCCCGACTTCAAGCTGTCGCTGCTTATGAAACTTATCATATTCCTGTTCCGCATGGGCAATGGCCAGATCGTGCGAAATTCTCCCGGCGTGAGTGAGAATGTTGCCCTCGTTGAGCGTAAGGAAGGCGTCCAGCTTGGCTATCCAGTCAGTCATGGCCATCGGGTTGCGCAAACGAGCCTGCCTTTCGGCAAAGAGCAGGTATTGCTCCACCAGATTGTTGAGCGCCAAGAGTTCTTCCTCGCTGAGATAGTTCTTGGCGATGCCGACATCCTGCTTGCGGACTTTGGCACCACGCCATGTAGTTAGGCCCATGTACGGTTTGGTGCTGTCCGCTCGGCTATGAATGAGTTCCGCCGCCGTCATGCCGGTCACGGCCCAATGCAGCTTGTTCTGGACGGTTTTAAAGAAAGTGATGCTTTCTTCCGTGGTGGGGTCATAATCCACACTGGTGGCGTAAATATCGGTGATTTTTTGATAGAAGCGCCGTTCGGACGTGCGGATATCCTGTATGCGCCGAAGCAGTTCTTCAAAATAATCAAAAGGTTGATCGGGGTTTTTCAGACGCTCGTCATCCAGCACAAAGCCTTTGGTGATAAACTCCCGAAGCTGCTGCGTGGCCCAGATGCGAAAGCGGGTGGCAACGTGACTCTTTACGCGGTAGCCAACAGAGATGATCATGTCGAGGCTATAGTATTCCAACTGACGCTGAACCTGCCGCGCACCCTCCTGTTGAACTGTCAAATATTTTTTGACAGTTGCTTCCGGGGAAAGCTCTCCCTCATCAAAAATACTTTTAATGTGGTGGCTTACATTTTGTTTAGAGGTTTGAAACAAGTCCGCCATCATCTGCTGAGTTAACCAGACGGATTCATCCTCAAACCTGACGTCGATTTTTACCCGACCGTCTTCGGTCTGGTAAATCAAAAATTGACTTTGTTGGGGGAGGTTAGGCACATTGAATTCCTTGTTGAATATTATCAAGACCAGCGTAACAGCGTCATTGCCACGCCATTCTCAAATTTACCGCGTGTGCATTCGGAGAGTCGTGTGAGCGACGTGTATCGCGCCAACCATTTTGCCGGATCGCATTCTGTGAAATCAGCTTGCCCACATTGTTGCTGGATGGCGGCGTGGGCTGCCGTGCCTTGCGGGATATGCGTCAACTGGCGTAAAGCCCCTCGCGCAGCGCGGGAAGTCCTTTGCATGGTGATTCGACCATGGTCAGAATGAAGGATGGCGCAAGACGTTTGCGTGAGTTCAAGGATACGATACCCACAGGCTTGTTTCGATACCTGATACTCACGAGCTAAGGTGCGTATAAGTGTGAAGTCAAAGGGAGCGCCAGCCATTGAAGGGCGGAACTGGCTTTCCGGCATGAGCAGTTCCACGGCAAAGGCGTTGGCTTCTTGCTCTTTTTGCCGTTTTCCGTATGTCACGTCCTCAATAGAGCACCAGAAGCCGGTGACGCCGTCCCGCACATATTCGGGCCTATGCTCCAGAAAATAGTGACCAAGCTCGTGAGCAAACGTGAACGTATGCCGCCGGGGGCTATTAATGTGGGTATTGATCAAAATTCCTTTTTGCTCGTTTTTATAAATCAGCTCTCCGCTCAATTTCGGGTCGTTGGGCAACGGGCGGTACAGGTAGCGGATGCCTTCCTGTTTGGCTATGCCGTGCAGAGCTAAAGCAGGGACTCCGGTCACCTCTTTGGTTTCTAGAACCCACCGCGCTTTGGCCGCAGGGTTAGCCATCCGCTCCGTCTCCAAACAGGTCTTGCATCGCCTGTCGGTGTTCTTCTGTTTCGATAGCGGAAACATCACCACGGGCCGCCATAGCGTATTGTTCTTCTGCCTCGACGGGTTCGGGCATTACTACGGACGACAGGAGCTTTTGCCTATCAACCTGTGGCAATACACTGGCAGGATCGATATTTTTAAGCTGGTCGCACAGCGCCATCAACTCATCAATTTTTGCAACAATGCGCTGTTGCTCGACAAATGGAGGAAGCGGAAAAAGCGTATTTTTAAGGTAATCTGTCGGCACACGCTGTTGGCCTGCGGTGCCGGTCATATTTTTCTCGCCATCGCTGAGAAATTCAGGGTTTTTCAGAAAAGCAAGTAAATAGCCTGGAAGTATCCCAAGACTACGCAAAACATGCAGCTCTGTTGTTCCCGCGCCAAATCCATTTTTCAGATTTTTAACAATGCAGGATTTAGCGTTTTGAAAGCAGGGTGTTATTTTTGCAAGAACGACATCATCTTCTGCAAAATGCGTAAACCCTTGTTTTACCTCACCCCATTTCCGTGTTTCCTGCTGGTGTCCACCAAAGTAGTCATTTGAGATAAGGGTCATTGGAACAAAGGACACCTGAGCGTCATCCTGTAATTTATTTCTGGGGTTAATAGAGCAGATATCTCCTATTCTGCACCACTCCCAGCTAGGTGGTAAATCGTAGGGTTTTTCCTCTTCGGAAATAGGAGGCAACGGTTTTTCTTTTTTGAGTTTGCCGCTCTTGGTGAGTCGGAATTTTCCCGCTTGAATGCGCTTCAGCAACTCAGATGCTGGTTCATCGTGGATATTCTGGGGAACGAGCTTGCCTTGCATCGCCGCTTGGAGGATGGACTTGGGCAGGTACTCGGCCAGGTTTGCTTCCAGAGAATCAAACTCTTTTTCGGCGGCTTCAAGCTCGTCGCAGAGAGTCATGAGTTCATCGACTTTTGCGACAATGCGCTGTTGCTCTGCCAAAGGGGGGAGAGGCACACAATAATTTTTGATAGTTGATGTAGCGAGTTCTATCTGATTTGTGCTGCCACTAGATTTTTCAATAATCTCATTTTGAACACAAGGACTTGAGAACCATGTCAAGATATATTTTGCATTGATAAAGTTATGAAGCATACGAATTAAAGTTACATGAGAATCTGCAACAACAACTTGGTATTTTATATAAATATTTTCAACAAGTGCAATCCTACCCAAAGTTCCATGTCCTGTAGAATTCCAAAGCAGATCTCCATTTTTAACATATCGCTCTTCACCATATAAGCCTAAAGAACCTGGCTCAATAAATTTTGCTTTTTCTAATGAGACACTTCCCCATTGCACACATTTTTGTGATAAAACTGGAATTTGTTCAATTTCAGAATATTTTGGAGAACGCCCACGCTGTATATATTCACATATATTACTGAGTCTGCACCACTCCCAACCCTCAGGCGGATCATAGGGTTTTTCCTCTTCGGAAATAGAAGGCAACGGTTTTTCTTTTTTGATCTTACCGTTTTTAATGCGGTGAGATTTTTCCGTTTGAATGCGTTTCAGCAGCTCAGACGCAGGTTCATCCTGTGGATTTTGCAGTACAAGCTTGCCTTGTACCGCCGCCTGTAAAATAGCCTGGCGAAGTTGAGCAGCTTTCATTACACGCCTTCCTGGTTCATGGCGGTGGTAATTCGGCCAAGGATATTTTCGATTTGGGCGGAAATAGCAGCTTTTTCGTTCAGATACTTGGCGATGAATTCTTCCGGGGGTAAAATTTCAACGGTTTCATGCGGAAAGCCGCACAAGTCCAGATTGTATTCACCGGCAATGATATCTTCCACAGGAACATAGCGGGAAACATCACTTTCCGAGCGCCCCTTCCATACGCCGCCTTCCAGCTTACCCCACCAATTTTCCACTGGAGCAAAGTGGCTATCCTGCATGGATTTGGTTTTGGAAAAATGCTTGTAGCCTTCGGGCATTTCCAGCCTGTAAAACCAGACGCCCTTGGTCGGGCGACCCTTGGTGAAGAACAGCAGATTGGTGTTAATGGGGGTATAGGGCGCAAAAACACTTTTGGGCAGACGGACGATGGTGTGCAGGTCGCACGTTTCCAAAAGCTTTTTCTTGATGGCGGATTTAACGCCAGTGCCGAACAGGAAACCATCCGGCAGAACCAGGCCGCAACGTCCGCCGTCTTTCAGCAGGGTCATAATATGCACCAGAAAGAGGTCTGCGGTTTCTGTGTTGCGCAGCTCCGCTGATACTGACTGCGAGATGGCCTTATTTTCCGCGCCGCCAAAGGGCGGGTTGGTGACAATGACGTCAACCTTGTCTTTGAGTTGATAATCCCATATTGGCGTTCTAAGCGTGTTGTCGTGACGGATATCCGGCACGTCGATGCCGTGCGCGATCAGGTTGGTCATGCAAAGGAGGTAAGGGAAAGGTTTTTTTTCAATGCCACGAATTGTTTTTTGCAAGGTGGCGTAGTCTTCGGCGGAATCTACCGTAAAACTGTCCACAACGCTGGTTAAAAAGCCGCCCGTGCCGCAGGCCGGATCCAGAACGCTTTCCCCCAGCTTGGGGGCCACATGCTTGACAATAAAACGGGTGACGGGACGAGGGGTATAGAACTCGCCGGATTTTCCGGCGCTTTGCAAATCTTTGAGCATGCCTTCGTAAAGGCCGTTGAAAAGGTGTGTGCCTTTTACCTCGTCAAAATTGATGTCTGCATTGATTTTGTTAATGACCTTACGCAACTCCGTGCCGGACTTCATGAAGTTGTTGACGCCTTCCATGACGGAACGGATAAGCCATTTTCTTTTTTTGGAGTCTTCGCTGGTGTCGAGTTCCCGCAGGGCGGAAAACATACGGCCTATGAACTCCAGAAGTTCATCGCCGGTGATACCTTCGGCATCGTCGGCCCAGGTGCTCCAGCGATATTCTTGGGGAATAACCGGATAGTAGTCATCCTCCGTGATTTCCCATTCCTGTTCTTTATAATCAAAGGCTTTGAGAAAGAGCATCCAGGTGATTTGCTCGATGTACTGCGCATCGCCGTTAATTCCGGCGTCTATGCGCATAATATCTTTCAATGCTTTGGTAGTATTGGAAGCTGCCATGCTCTCTCCCTATATGCTATGCCGCGTATAATTCTTGCGCCAGTTCGTGCAGCGCGGTCATGAAATTGTCTTTGCCCTTAAAAATGCTGTTCACAATTTGGATGGGCTTGCCGAATTCGTTTATGGGTGTGACCTTGAGGATATCCAGATTTTCCAGGCTGGAGATGCCGGAATCCGCGTATTTTTCCAGAAGGGCGTTCAGCACCGCTGCTGCCTGTTCGCCGTACTTGGCGAAATAATTCTTCTTTTTCACGTTGTTCGCCCGTTCTCGGCGCGTGAGTGGGGGCTGGTCATACGCTATGTGGCAAAGCAGATCAAATGGGTCGAATTCCAGCCCGATCTGCTCCTGTAGCTCCTCAATGAGAATGCCCTGACCAGCCAACTCGTCCAGAATGGCCTGCTTGCGTGTGGCGTTATTCCAGGCGGCAAGGAAGTCACTCAAGGTCGTATACTGGCTGAGTATGTTGCGACGGGTGTAATCCGTAAGGGATTCCGTGATCAGCTTGCCGTCCTTGTCGATATACTGAACGCGCTGTTTGAGGACAGTTACCTCAACATCGTGAACATAATACTTCTTGCGGCGCTCGGGCTTCGGTTTATCGCCCGGTTCGGGGAAATCCGGTGGCGGCGTTTCTGCATCAACATCAGGAGCAGCGTCCGGGCCGTCCAGATCAGGGGGAAGTTCTCCATTGGGGCCGGGCGTGAAAGCCTCATCCTGCTCGCTGGGGCCGTCAAAGTCGGGATCGGCAAATAGGCGTGTGGCGTCGCGGAAATCAAAAATGGTGAAAAACATCTTGCCCAGGTCTTCGCGCACTCGCGTGCCACGCCCGATGATTTGCTTGAACTCCGTCATGCTGTTGATGGTCGCATCAAGGACGATATTCTTGACCATCTGCACGTCAATGCCGGTAGTCAGCAGCTTTGAGGTGGTGACAAGCACCGGATAGCGGCTTGAAACATTCCGGAAGTTGTCCAACTGCTTTTTGCCGATGTCGTCATCGCCGGTGATGCGCATGACGTACCGTTCATCCTCGTTCACAAGGTCGCTGTTTTCATTGATGAGCGCTTGGCGCATTCTGTCCGCGTGTTCGGTGTCCACACAGAAAAAAATGGTTTTGTCGTACCTACCATTATGTGAGCGGAGATAGTTGGAGACGACCTGGGCGACCAGTTTGGTGCGCTTTTCCAGGACGAGCTCGCGGTCATAATCTCTGGAATTGTATTCTCTGTCGGGAATTTCGTTGCCCTCGCTGTCGAGTTGTCCGTCATACGGGCGGAAGCCTTCGGCATCTTTATCCAGAAGAACGCGGATAACCCGATATGGGGCGAGAAAGCCGTCCTCGATTCCCTGCTTCAGAGAGTAGGTATAAATGGGGCCGCCGAAATAATCGATATTGGAGACGGTTTTGTCTTCTTTGGGAGTGGCGGTCAGACCGATTTGCGTGGCGGCTGAAAAATACTCCAGCACTTCACGCCACTCGCTGTCCGCCTTGGCGCTGCCCCTATGGCATTCATCAACCACGATGAGGTCAAAAAAACCGGGGCTGAACTGCTTGAAGACACTTTTATCGCCTTCTCCGGTCAGGCCTTGGTAAAGGGCCAGATAGATTTCATAGGACTTGTCGATTTTGCGTTGTCGGACGATGGTCATCTTGTCTTTGAACGGCGCGAAATCGTTCACATACGTTTGGTCAATCAAGGCGTTTCTGTCGGCAAGGAAGAGAATGCGTTTTTTCACGCTCGCCTTCCAAAGCCGCCAGATAATTTGAAAGGCGGTATATGTTTTACCTGTGCCTGTGGCCATTACGAGCAAAATACGATTTTGCCCGCATGCAATGGCGTCTACCGAGAGGTTAATGGCGTTGCGCTGGTAGTATCGAGGCGTTTTGTCTCCCCGCTCGGCATAATACGGCTGCGAGATGACCATTTCCTGCTCCGGGCTGATTGACTGATTGTGCTTATAAAGCTGCCAGAGTTCTTCTGGAGCAGGGAATTTATCAAGCGGGAGAATGGTTTCCTTGGTTTTATCCGTGGCAATTCGATTGTGGAAAATAAAGCTGTCGCCGTTGGATGTGAAAACAAACGGCACCATCAGGCGTTGCGCATAATCAAGCGCCTGCTGCATGCCGTCTCCAGTGGAGTGATTATTGTCTTTGGCCTCAATGACCGCCAAAGGAATGTGCGGTTTGTAGAATAAAACATAGTCGGCGAACTTGGCTTTCTCTCGCTTGAAGGTGCCGCCACGGGCAACAATGCGGCCATTGGTGATGGCGTATTCCTCGCGGATTTGGGAGGGAGTCCATTCTGCGTTCTGTATGGCAGGCGTAATGAACTGTGTTCGTATTTCCTGCTCCGTCAGTTGGTTTTTGCTCACCTGGGGACTCCTTCATGGGAATTCCGCGCCGGGGTATCATTGCCCTCCATAGCTCTAACAAGCTCATGTGGCATGACGTCCAGCACACCGGCTAATCGAAAAATCATCTCCAGGCTCGGTTTTTTCAAATCGCTCTCCATGCGGCTGACGTAGGATGGAGAAACATCCAAAAGAGCCGCGATCCCCTCTTGGGACAAGTTTTTCGCTTGCCTGAACCGACGCAGGACAGGGCCAAATGGCGGGGGATGATTTTTCATCTCCAACCTATAGCTTGTTGCATTTTATCTGCCCCTGCCCTATGGGTCACAAAATGACCTATAGGGTAAATGGCCGCTTCTGGCAATGCTGCAAGCAGATTACCCCCTCTCCTGCCGGGGAAGCAATATTCATTGACGTGGGGCAGGGCGTGATAACGTACTGTATTTTGCACAGTTAAAAATGGAAGTAGCCCGCCAAGTTGGTTAGGCTTTGGTTCATCACAACCACCCAATCAACAAGGAAGGCTACAGATGGAAGGTATCAAGGAGCGGTAGTATCCAGAATTTTTCGCACACCTGTAGCGGGTGACCATGCCCCGCTGCGTATGCGCTGCGGCCGCAGTTCCCGTTGTATTGGGCGGCGGGGCCTTCTGGATATGGAAAACCCCCGGCCTGGCCGGGGGGTGGGGGTGTTTCAGCGGCTGATGGGCGGCACGCTGCTGCCTGCCTTGAGGATGCTGCCCAGGTGTTTGCGGGCCAGGGCCAGCTCCTCCTCGGCAACGTCGGGCATGTCGCGGGAGCGGGCCCCCATTTCATTGCCCTCTTCCACAATGGCCAGGGCTGCGGCCATGCGCCCCATGACGCAGAAAAAGCGCACGGGATTCCAGCCCTTTTCCTGCACCCAGGCGGCTGCCTGCGGCGAATACAGAAAATCCGCCTTGTTGTTGCGCAGGATGGGGTGGGCCTCTTCATTGCCGGCCCGGGCCCAGGCCCGGAATTGCGGCAGCAGGTCCAGAAAGCGCAGCAGCTCTTTTTCTGTAACCGGCGGCTGTTTTTCGTAGACCGAAAGGGCAGCCTTCTGTGGTGCGCTTTTTTTGCTCGGCGCGGCGGCTGCGGCAAAGGCGAGGTCGCCCTGCGGCAGGGGCAGGCCGCAGATCGCAAGCCAGACCCCCGCCGCAAGCCCCAGTACGGGGTGGGAAAGTGCGTTTATGTTCATTCAGTACCGAACCGCGCTGAATTTGGTGAGGCGGTCCAGATTGTGGTAGGATTCCACATACCGCAGGGTGCCGGTTTTGCCGCGCAGCACCAGCGAGTGGGTCACGGCGTGCCGGGGGCTGTAGCGCACGCCGCGCAGAAAGTCGCCGCCTGAAATGCCCGTGGCCGCAAAGAAACAGTCGTCGCTGCGCACCAGGTCATGGACAGTGAGCACTTCGCGCACGTCGATGCCCGCCTCGGTGATGGCCTCTTTTTCCACATAGGACTGGGGATCGAGCCGGGCCAGCAGCTGGCCGCCCATGCCCTTGATGGCGCAGGCGGAGAGCACGCCTTCGGGCGTGCCGCCCGTGCCCATCATGATGTCCACTTCAGAGCGCGGGTCCACGGCCATGAGGGCTCCGGCCACGTCGCCGTCGGTCTGGAGCTGAATGCGGGCTCCGGCCGCGCGGATTTCGTTAATGAGTTTTTCGTGCCGGGGTTTGTCCAGCACAAAAACCACCAGATCCTGCACGCTTTTGTCCAGGGCCTTGGCCACGCGGGAGAGGTTCTCCTTCACCGGGGCGTCCAGGTCCACCACGTCGCGGGCCTCGCGGGGCACCACCAGTTTTTGCATGTAATAGCTGGGGCCGGGGTTGAACATGCTGCCGCGCGGGGCCACGCCCACCACGGAGATGGCGTTGGGCCGGCCATAGGCCAGCAGGTTGGTGCCTTCCACGGGGTCCACGGCCACGTCCAGGCTGGGGCCCGTGCCCTTGCCCACTTTTTCGCCGTTAAAGAGCATGGGAGCGTGGTCTTTTTCGCCTTCGCCGATGACCACCAGGCCGTCAATGTTGAGGGTGGAGAAGCTCACCCGCATGGCGTCCACGGCGGCGCCGTCGCCGGCCTCTTTGTCTCCCCTGCCGAGCCAGCGGGCCGAAGCCAGGGCCGCCGCCTCGGTAATGCGCACAATATCCAGGGCCAGATTTTTTTCCGGTGCTTCCGCCATGCTGTCCTCCAGGCAACGTCGTTATAAAACACTTAGCTCTTACCCCAGGGCGGGGCGCGCTTCAAGGGGAATCCTGCGCGCCTGCGCCGCGGGAGGTTTACGGTTCAGCGTCATTTGGTTTCGGGCAGGCGGTAGCGGCCCGCCACGGGCGTCTGCCAGGCCGCGCCGAAGGGCACGCGGCTCAGGTGCAGGGCCAGGGGCTCCTGGCGGCGTTTGAATTCCGCAGCAAAGAGCTTGCGCCGCACCTCCATGCGCTGGGGCGTGAGCTGCGCCGAGCCTGGGGCGGAGGGCAGCAGCAGGTCTTCCAGGATGGGGTCCAGTTCTTCGTAAGGCAGGAGGCTGTCCGAATCCTTCTGGCCTGGGCGCAGTTCCGCCGAGGGCGCTTTGGTGAAGATGTCCTCCGGGATGATCTCCTTGCCGCGGTGGGCGTTGTACCAGCGGCCCACAGCGTAGACCTGGGTTTTGGTCAGGTCGCCGATAACGGCCAGCGCGCCCACGGAATCGCCGTACAGGGTGCAGTAGCCCATGGCCCCTTCGCTTTTGTTGCCCGTATTGAGCACCAGGGCCTGGGCGCGGTTGGCCAGGGAAGTGATGAGCGTGCCCCGGATGCGGGCCTGAACGTTCTCAAAGGTGACATCGCCGGGCAGCTCAGGGAAGAGGTCCAGGCCGGGCTTGAGGGCAGCGGCAAAGGCGTCCATGAGGGGACCGATGGGTATGGCGACGGTGGCGATGCCCAGGTTGGCGGCCAGGGCTGCGGCGTCCTTGACGCTGCCCGCGCTGCTGTGGGGGGAAGGCAGCAGGACGCCGGTGACGTTTTCCGCGCCCAGGGCTTCTACGGCCACGCTGCAGACCAGGGCCGAATCCATGCCGCCGGAAATGGCCACGATGGCCCGCGAGAGGCCGCACTTGCGCACAAAGTCGCCTGTGCCCAGCACCAGGGCGCGCCAGCAGGCTTCCTCTTCGCTGGCGCAGAGAGGTTCGGGGGCCTTGCCGTTCTGGTTGGCGGCGGTATCCACCACCAGCACGTCTTCGGCGAAGGCCTTGCCCCGCGCCAGGAGCTGGCCCGTGGGGTCAAAGGCCAGGCTCTGGCCGTTGTAGATCCGGCTGTCGTTGCCGCCCGCCAGGTTTACGGAAAACAAATGCACATGGTGCCGGGCCGCCACATGGGAGAGCATGTGTTCGCCCGCTTCCTGCGCGCCCACGCAGAAGGGCGAGGCGGCCATGTGGACGATGGCGTCCACCCCGCGCTGCACCAGCTCCATGAGCGGATTGTGCCCGCTGGCGTAGCGGGTTTTCCAGAAGGCGCTCTCTTCGTTGAGGGCGTCTTCGCAGAGCACCACGCCCAGCCGCCAGCCGCCAAGTGTCACAATGCCGCAGGAGATGCCCCGGTCAAAGTAGCGGGCGTCCTCGTCCTGGGAGGGGGCCGCACCGGGGGCCTGGCCCTGATTCTGGCCCAGGTTCTGGTAGACCTTGCGCGAGACCACCTGCCAGCCGCCTTTGTGCACCAGCACGGCCGCGTTGGACAACAGGCCTGAGGCGTACACGCTGGGCACGGGCGCGCCTACCAGCAGGGCAGGGCCCTGGGCCAGGGCCGCGGCCAGCTGATCCAGAGCCCGGCGGCAGCCCCCGGCAAAGTCTTCGGCGCAAAGGTAGTGCCCTGGGGCCACGCCGCAGAGGGCCAGTTCCGGCGTGACGCACAGTTCGGCCCCGGCTGCGGCCGCCTGGCGGGCGACCTCAAGGATGTGTTTCGTGTTGCCGGCCACGTCGCCGGTGACGCTGTTGCACTGCAAGAGGGCGATTTTCATGGCGCTGTTCCCCCAATGTTAAAGAAGATTGTGCAAAGGGCCGCCAGGGGCGGCCAGAGCTTCCACCTTGCGGACGACGGCCGGATCCTCTTCCAGGGGGGGGGCGTGGAAGGGCTTTTGGCGGGCGTCCACCAGGAGGGGCGCTTCACAGGACCAGTGCTTGGCCCGTGTGGCGGCGCGGACGCCGTACACGTCCGCCGCCGGGTCCGAGCGGGTGAAGGTCACCCAGAGAAAATTATCCAGGTCGGCGGCGCAGAAGTCCGCGTCGTCCGCCACGGTCAGCAGGGGAAAGGCCTCCCGCCCCGGCCAGGCCGCCAGGGCGCGCGCCAGCTCTTCCATACGCGGATCCTGGCGGTTGCGCTCCAGGGTATGGCGCGGGCCGCCCACCACAAGCAGGCCGGGGCCGGCCACGCGTACGGGGCCGAAGCCCTGGGGCAGGGTTGGCAGGTCCGCCGCCGGGCCGCTCAGCTCCGTGCCCAGCCGCCGCCGGGCCGGGCCCGCCGCGGCCCAGATGAGCTTGGAGCCTTCGTGCAGGTCTGTTCCCGTGTAGTCCAGGGTATCGCCCGTGCTGCGGGTAAGGAAGTGCAGATCGCGGGCAAAGTCCGTGCGCTCCAGAATATGGCGCAAAAACGCGGGCACGTCGCGGGCCGAAAGGCCGGGGGCGTCCTCGTGCGCGGCCAGCAGCACGTATTTGGCCAGGGCGGTCTGTGTGGTTCCCAGCAGGTGCAGGGCGGCGGTGAGCAGCTCGCGCGGGCGGCGGGCGGCCTCATAGGGCGTGTAGCGTTCGCTGCCCAGGGCCAGCAGCAGGGGATGGACCCCGGCGGCGTCCACGGCGTGCACCTCGCGCACCCCGTGGAAGACGCGCGGCACCAGCGGCCCGGTGAGCTCGTGGATAAAATCGCCGAAGACCGTATCCTCCTGCGGCGGGCGGCCTACGGCCGTGCAGGGCCAGACGGCGTCCTTGCGGTGGAAAACGGCCTCCACCTGCAGTACCGGAAAATCGTGGGTCAGGCTGTAGTAGCCCACATGGTCGCCAAAGGGGCCTTCGGGTTTGAGGCCGGGCAGGATGTGCCCGCTGAGGCAGAAATCCGCCTGGGCAAGCACGGGCAGGGGCAGCTCTGGCGTGCGGGCAAGGGCGCAGCGCCGTCCGTCCAGCAGACCGGCGAAGCGCAGCTCCGAGAGGCCTTCGGGCAGGGGCATGACCGCCGCCACGGTGAGGCCGGGGGGGCCGCCCACATAGACGTGCACGGGCAGGGCCAGGCCCCTGGCCAGGGCGTGGGCGTGGTGCACGCCCAGCCCCCGATGGATCTGGTAGTGCAGGCCCACTTCGTTCGGGGCGTAGTCGTTGCCCGCCAGCTGCACGCGGTACATGCCCAGGTTGGCGGCCTGGGGGCCGGGAGTGTCCGGATCCTCGCTGTAGACCAGGGGCAGAGTGATGAAGGGGCCGCCGTCGCCAGGCCAGGCCGTGATCTGCGGCAAATCGCCGAGCGCGCAACGGCATTCCAGCACTGGCGCGGTTCTGGCTGGTTGTGGGCCTGCTCGCTTCACGCGGGGCAGAAGGCGCGGCAGGCCCGGCAGCGCGGCGAAAAAGCTCCAGGGCCGGCGGAGGGCGGCGGCGGGGTCGGCGGCGGCCTGCAGCAGGGCGCGCGCCGTGGGCAGGCTGTGACGGAAAATGTGGCAGAGCCGCTCCCGCGTGCCGAACAGATTGGTGAGCACGGGGAAGGACGTGCCCTTCACGCGGGTAAAGAGCAGGGCCGGAGCCTTGGCCCGGAAGGCCCGGCGCTGGATGGCGGCCAGCTCCAGATACGGATCCACCGGCGCGTCCACGCGCACGAGCTGACCATGGGCTTCCAGGTCCGTCAGGCATTCCCGCAGGGTGCGCCAGCCGGTCATCAGGCCTCCCCGCCGGGCGCGGGCGTCAGGGGCACGGGGGGCTGCAGCCCGGCCAGGCCGCGTTTGCCGGCCAGGGCCTGGCGAAAGTCGGCCAGGATGTCCGCGTGGTCAAAGGCCAGGGGCGTGGGCAGGGCGTTCAGGGGGTAGAAGGCGGCCTGGGCGGCGTCGTCTCCGGCCCGGAGCGTTTCGGGGTGCAGGGGGCGGCCCGTGAAGACCACGCTCAGGGTGTGCTGACGGGGGTCGCGGTCCGGCCGGGAATAGACGCCCAGCAGGCCGGTGAGTTCCACTTCAAGGCCGGTTTCCTCCCAAGCCTCGCGCAGGGCGGCGGCTTCGGCGGATTCGCCTTCTTCAATGAAGCCGCCCGGCAGGGCGTAGCCCAGGGGCGGGTTGTCCCGGCGGATGACGACCACGCCGCGTTCCGGCGTGTAGATGACCACATCCGTGGTGGGCGTGGGGTTGCGGTAGACGGTAGAGGCTTTGCCGCAGTGCGGGCAGCGGATTTGGCGTTGCATGGCTTTCTCCGTGGCGTTTTCCTGCGGAAATATCCGGGATAAACGCTTGCGGGCATAGTATGCCAGGCTGCGCCGCGCCGCAAGGACCGGCCGGGGAGCGTCCGGCGGCGGCAGGGGGGTGCTACCGTATGTAGTTGGGAATATTAATGATGACCTCTCTGGTGAACGTGATCATGCGCTCCATGAGCCAGGGCAGGGCCAAAAGCAGGGCCAGGAACATGCAGACGATCTTGGGGATGAAGGTCAGGGTCATTTCCTGGATCTGGGTGGCGGCCTGAATGACGCTGACCACCACGCCCACGCCCAGGCCCACGGCCAGCATGGGCAGGGCCATCATGAGGCAGAGTTCAATGGCCTGGCGGCCGAAGCCGACGACGAAATCGGGTGTCATGGGAGGGTCTCCCCGCGCCGTGCGGCGCGCGTTGCGGATTATAAGAGAAAACTGTTGACCAGCGAGCCCACCAGCAGGTTCCAGCCGTCCACCATGACGAAGAGCAGCAGCTTGAAGGGCATGGAGACCATCATGGGCGGCAGCATCATCATGCCCATGGCCAGCAGCACGCTGGAGATGACCATATCCAGCACCAGAAAGGGGATGTAGATGAGGAAGCCGATGGTAAAGGCGGTTTTCAGCTCGCTGATGACGTAAGCGGCGGCCAGGAGCATGGTGGGGACTTCGTCCTTGTTGCGTGGGGCCTCCATGTTGCTGATGGCGTAGAAGACGGAGAGGTCCTTCTCGCGCGTGTGCTTGAACATGAAGGTGCGCAGCGGGGCCTGGGCGCGGTCCAGGGCCACTTTGTAGTCGATCTGTTCGCTGAGGTAGGGCTGGAGGGCCTGGTCGTTGATCTCCTTGCCCACGGGGAACATGATGACCACCGTCATAAAAATGGCGAGGCTCGCCAGAATCTGGGTGGGCGGCAGCTGCTGGACGCCCATGGCCTGGCGCAGAAAGCTGAAGACGATGATGATGCGGGTGAAGCTGGTGACCGTGAGCATGATGGCCGGAGCCACGGAAAGCACGGTGAGCAGAAAAAGAATTTCCAGCAGGACCGAGACTTTTTCCGGCGACTGGACCCCGCCCGAAAGGGTGAGCTGCAGGGCTGGCGTGGCAATGTCCTGCGCGGCCTGGGCCAGGCCCGGCAGGAGCAGGAGGGGCAGGCTAGCGGCCGTCAGCGTCGCGACGGGCCTGATCCATAGCCTGCTGAAAAGGGGTTTCGGGTGGCTCATGGTGCGCCTCTTCCTCGTGCAAAAGGGTAATCTGCTGGTCGGTAACCCCCAGCAGCAGCCTTTTATTCAAGAAGCGTACCACCATAAGTCCCTTGCGCGGTCCCAGGGGCAATTGGGCCTCCATGACCAGCGCGCCGCGCGGCAGAGCCCCCGGACGCGGCATAAAATTGAACTTGCCGAAGCGCCGGACCAGCCAGACGGCCAGCCAGAGCACCCCCAGCAGCAGAAACAGCACGCCGATGGCCTGGGCATAGCCGCCCCAGCTGAAGGCGCTTTGCCCCAGGGTCGCGGCCTGACCGGCCGCCTGGCTTGCTGCGGCCTGACCGGCGCCTTGTCCGGCGGCCACGCCCGCGGCCTGCCCGCCGGCGTCCGCCAGGGCTATGAAGCCTGAAAGCAGGGGCGTGGGGCTAGCCAAGCTGTTTGACCCTCTCAATGGGGCTGATGATGTCCGTGAGGCGCACGCCGAATTTTTCGTTAATGACCACGGCCTCGCCGCGCGCCACCAGCTTGCCGTTGACGTAGACCTCCAGCGGCTCGCCCGCCAGTTTGTTGAGCTCCACCACGGAGCCCTGGCCCAGTTGCAGCAGCTCGTTGATGAGCAGGCGGGTCCGGCCAAGTTCCGCCGAGACGTCCAGGGGGATGTCCAGGATAAAGTCCAGCTCGCGCTTGAGGTTGTTGTCCCTGGGCTGGCGGGCCATTTCCGTCATGTCCCTGAAGTGGGCGTCCACGGCGTGTCCGCTCAGCCCGGCGTTTTCCGGCGCGGCGGATTCTTTGCCTTCCTCGTCCTTGGCCAGGGCCTCGGCCCACTGGGCGGCCAGGGCGTCTTCGTCCTGCTTGGCGTCGCCGCCCGCACTGCCCTCCGCGTCGCCGGCGGCAGGCCCGGGGGCGCTCTGGTCCGCCGCCCCGGCGGGGGCCGCGTCCTTGCCCTGCGCTTCCTTTTCCAGTTCCGCCGCCCACTGGGCGGCCAGAGCTTCCTGATCGTCCTGCGCCATTGTCCACCTCACGCCAGCGCCTCCGGCTTCAGGGCCGGGCGCTGCAACCGGGGTCGCGCCCCGGCGTTATTCCACCACAAAATCCGTAAAATACACGCGGATAACCCGTTGCGCCCCCAGAATCTGGTTGAGCCGGGCCGCCACCTCGGCCTTGAGCAGAATTTTGCCCTCCGGGGAGGCTATGTCCGCATAGCTTTTGCCCGCCAGAAGCATGATCACCGCGTCGCGCACCCGCGCGCTGTTGGTCTGAAGCTCCTTGGAGACGTCGGCGTTAACCTCCACCTCCATGCCCAGTTTGAGGTAGCGGCGCCCCGCGGGGTCAGCCAGGTTGACGGTGACGGGCGGCAAGGGCAGCACCATGCCCGCGCTGCGGGGCAGATCGCTTTGCCGCTCAATGCGCGCGCCCTGGGGTTCGCTTTGGCCGTTCGGGGCGGCCTGCCCCGGCGCGGCCTGCCCGCCCGGCGCGCTGCCCGGCGTTTTGGCCTGCCCGTGGCTTTGCCCGTCTGCGGGGGCCGCGGCCGCCGGGGCTTCCGGCGCGGCGTCGCCCGCGGCGGGCGTGCGCAGGTAGAGCCACCAGTATGCGCCCAATCCGGCCCCGCTCAGGGTCATGAGCAGGATGGCCGCAATAATGATGATGCGTTTAAGGCGCGAACGCTTTTTGGGATTTTCGGCCTGCCCCTCAGGCAGGGCCGGCGCTTCTTTTTCCTTGGCCGCCATAGTGTTCTCCAGAACCGTTCAATCCGCCCCCGGCCAGCCTTGCGCCAGGGCTCAGCCCCTGGCGGGGCGCGGGCCGAAAATATCCGTGCCGATGCGCACCAGGGTGGCCCCTTCGGCCACGGCCCCGGCAAAATCGCCGCTCATGCCCATGGAAAGCTCCGGCAGGGGCAGGCCCAGGCGCAGGCTCAGGGCGTCGCGCAGGTCGCGCAGCCGGGCAAAGTGGGGCCGGGCGGCATCGCCCGCATCAAAGACCGGGGGCAGGCACATGAGCCCCCGCAGCTCCAGGTGCGGACAGCCTTCACAGACATAATCGGCCAGTGCGGGCAAATCCTCAGCCCCCAGGCCGGATTTTTGCGTCTCTGCAGCCAGGTTCACTTCAATAAGCACGGCCTGACGCTGTTGCTGCGCCGCCAGCCGCCGCTCCAGAGCCTCGGCCAGGCGGCGGGAGTCCAGGCTGTGCAGCAGATGGAAGGCCCCGGCCACCTGGGCGGCCTTGCGGTGCTGCACATGCCCGATCATATGCCAGCGAACGCTGCCGCAGGCCGGGTCCGCCGCCAGGTCGGCCTGCTTCTGCAAGGCCTCCTGGACGTAATTTTCGCCGAAATCCGCTTGTCCGATACGGGCCAGGGCGGCGATGTCCGCTGCGGGGTGCAGCTTGGAAACGGCCACCAGGGTCACGTCAGCGCGGGGGCGTCCGGCGCGGGCGCAGGCGGCTTCCAGCCGCTCCTGCAGATTCCGGTAGCGCTGCAGCAAGGGGCTTTCCATATTGCTATTCCGCCATGAGGCCCATATCGCGCAGAAAGGCCACGTCTTCCGTCCAGTGTTCGCGCACCTTGACCCAGAGCTCCAGGTGCACCTTGCCGCCCACCAGCTCAATAATATCCTTGCGGGCCTCGGTGCCGATTTCCTTGATGCCCGCCCCGGCCCGGCCGATGACCATGGCCTTGTGCATGGGCCGGGCCACATAGATGACGGCCTGGATGAGGGTCTGGCCGCGCTCCGCATCTTCTTCCCAGTTTTCCACATCCACGGCCACGGCGTAGGGCACCTCCTGGCGCAGGTGCAGAAAGAGCTTTTCGCGGATGATCTCCGCCGCCATGAAGCGCAGGGGAGCCGTGGAGATCTGGTCTTCAGGAAACTCCGCCGGGCCTTGCGGCAGGCGGGAGCGCACCAGGGCCGCCAGCTCGGGCAGGCCGTCGCGCAGCAGGGCCGAGGCCGGGAAGATTTCGGCCCCGGGCCACATCTCGTGCAGCGTGGTGAGCAGCGGCAGCATGCGGCTTTTATCCGCAAACAGGTCCACCTTGTTGACCACCACGATCATGGGGCGCGTATCGCTGGCAAGGGCCTGGGCCACGGGGGCCAGGTCGCGCTCCAGGAATTCCGGGTGGCGGATGTAGAGGTGGGCGTCCAGCACGGGCATGATGACGTCCGCCTGGCCCAGGCTCTGCCAGACGGCCTGGAGCATGGTTTTGCTCAGGCGGCCGCGCAGCTGGGTAAGGCCCGGCGTATCCATAAAGATGATCTGCGAGCCCGGATCTGTGAGGATGCCCACAATCTGGTTGCGCGTGGTCTGCGGCTTGGGGGTGACAATGGTCACCTTCTGCCCCAGAAGAGCGTTGAGCAGGGTGGATTTGCCCGCATTGGGCGGCCCCATAAGGGCCACCCGGCCACAGCGGTGGTGCTGGTCCGTCATGCCTTCTCCCGGCCGGCGAGGCCGGCCTTGCGCCCGCGTGGCGGGCCTTGTGGAAACAGTGTCAAAACAGTCTTTCTGTCCCACATCCGCGCGCCGGGGTCAAGCGGGCGGTCTTGACGCGCGCGCGGGGGGCGCTTACTCTGCTCGCATGTTTACGCTGTTTACCTATATGGCCCTCATCGTGGGCGTGAACTGGGGCTTTGCCGTTACGCCGCTCATTGCGCTGCCCAACGGCGAAATGTGGCCGCCCATGTCCCTGGTGGTGGGCTTCATTTTTGTGGTGCGGGACTATGCCCAGCGTCGCGTGGGGCACCATGTGCTCTGGGCCATGCTGGTGGGCTGCGTGGTGAGCTGGTACATGGCCACGCCGCAACTGGCCGTGGCCAGCGCCGCCGCCTTCGCCGTGGGCGAACTGGGCGATTGGGCGCTGTACACCTTTACCCGGCGTCCTTTTTCGCAGCGCATCCTGCTTTCCAGCCTGCTGGGCGCGCCGCTGGACAGCATCGTTTTTCTGGGGCTCATCGGCCTGGCCACGCCCTGGTCTGTGGTCATCATGAGCCTGAGCAAGCTGGTGGGCGCGTTGCTGGTTTTCTGGCTGGTGCGGCGGCGCGAACTGCGCGAATACGCCCTGGCCGAACCGCGCCCGTAACAGGAGCCCGCAACAGGACGCCGCCCCGGTTTTTCTTGTTTGCCGCGGGCGTAAGGGGCTAGCGCGGCGTCTTTGTTTCCCGGCGCAGCATTTTCCCCCTTCCCAGGCGGAACGCCCTGAGGCGCGGTCAGCCTGGGCCATACCGCCAGCGCGCGTCAGGGAACTTCCGGCGCGCAGGAGAACTCGCCATGAAAGCACTTTCCCGTTTTTTTGCGCCTTGCCTGCTGGCGGGCGCGCTCCTGGGCTGCACGACCTCCGGTCCGCAGAAGGCCCTTGACGCCCAGGCCGACGCCTTGAGCAAGAACGACAGCGCGGCCTTTCTGGCCCAGATGGATCTGAAAGCCTTTGCCGCCAACCAGGTCAAAAACATGACCCGCGACGATCAGGCCCTGAGCACCCTGGATTCCATGGGGCGCATGCTGGGCCTGGGCGGCATGGACGAGCTGCTGGGCAGCGTTATCGATATGGAAGCCCGGCTCGGCAAACAGTACACCCGGGGCGTGAGCACGGGCGAACTGGCGGCCCAGTGCCGCACGGCCGCAACCCCCGACTGCCCCTGGGTGCCGGAAAGCCTGCGCAAGGCGCAGGTGACGGAGCTGGGGCAGGACGCCGCCGTGGCCAAGGTCACCACGCCTGCGGGCATGACCAGCTGGCTGGCCCTGCGCAAGAAGGGCGAGCGCTGGCTGGTGGTGGGCCAGGCCATGCTGGAAGGCACGGCCAAGGAGTACGCCGCCGGGGCCGCCCCGCAGGAAAAACAGACGCCGCCCGCCGCACCGCGCAAGCCCGCGCCCGATGCCCCTGCGCCCGATGCCCCTGCGCCGGATAAGCTCGCGCCGGATAAGCTCGCGCCGGACAACCGCGCCGACAACCAGGGCGTGACCAAACTGTAACGCACGCGATTTTTCTGCATGGCAGGGCCGGAGCGGCCCCGCCCATGCCGGGCGCAACAACGGCGCGCCGCGGGTTCCCGTGGCGCGCCGTTGTATTGGGGCATTTCAACTTTGAAAAGCCCTGGCGGCGGCGTGAGCAGAGCCTGCCGTAAAGGCGCAAAGCGCAGCACTGCTGCGCTGTTACACGCCGGAACGAGCGTGCCTAAGCATTACGAATGCCTGTTCTTAAAAGAAGGTAATCCGCTCCATGCGCCAGCTGCTTTCCGGCCGCAAGGCGGCGGAGCGACGCCCTTCCGGCGCGCCGCCCCGCACTGTGGCCTTATTTGCCCTGCAGCATCTTTACGGCGCAGAATTTGCCGCACATGGCGCAGACTTCTTCACTCTTGTGGGCCTCCCGGCGTTTGGCCAGGGTGCCGGGGTCCAGGGCGGCCTTGGCCATGCCGTCCCAGTCCAGGGCGCGGCGGGCCTGATTCATGGCGGCTTCGCGAGCCACGGCGCGGGGGCGGCCCAAGGCCACTTCGCCCACCTGCGCGGCCACGCGGGAGGCCATGACCCCGGCGCGCACGTCGGCCTCGTCGGGCAGGGTCAGGTGTTCGGCCGGGGTAAGGTAGCAGAGGAAGTCCACGCCCGCCTCCACGGCCAGCGCGCCGCCAATGGCCCCGGCAATGTGGTCGTAGCCGGGGGCGCTGTCGCAGCACAAGGGGCCCAGCACATAGAGCGGGGCGTTGTGGGTAAGGCGCTTGATGCCCTGAATCTGGGTGCGCACCTGGTTAAGCGGCACATGTCCGGGGCCTTCGATCATGCACTGCACGCCGCGCTCCAGAGCGTAGCGGGCCAGTTGCCCCAGGTTGATGACTTCCTCCCACTGGGCCGCGTCGCCCGCGTCTACGCCCGCGCCGGGGCGCAGGCCGTCGCCCAGGGAAAGGGTGACGTTGTGGGGACGGCAGATTTCCACCAGGCGGTCAAAATCTTCCAGCAGAGGGTTTTCGCGGTCGTTTTCCAGCATCCAGCGGGCCAGCATGGAGCCGCCGCGCGAAACGATGCCCAGCGCGCGGTTGTTTTTGACGGCCATTTCCGCACCACGGCGGGAAAGGCCGCAGTGCACGGTCATGAAGTCCACGCCCTGGCGCGCCTGTTTGGCAATCTCGTCAAAAAGCTGGTCCGGGTGCATGCTGGCGATGTCTTTGTCCGCGTCTAGGATGCGCTGGCCCACGGCATAAAGGGGCACCGTGCCCAGGGGCCGGGGGCAGGCCGCCAGCATGCCCGTGCGCAGGGCGTCCAGATCCCCGGCGATGGAAAGATCCATGACCGTATGGGCCCCGGCATCCAGCGCGGCCTTGATTTTGCGCTCTTCAGTATGCGGGCAGTTGCACAGGGGGGATGTGCCGATATTGGCGTTGACCTTGACGCTGGCGGGCTGGCCCACCAGGATGGGCTCAAGGCCCGGATGGGCGGGGTTGCCCAGCAGGACCATGCTGCCCGCTTCCAGGGCGTCGGTGACGGTTTCGGGGGCAAGCTGCTCCTGGCTGGCCAGGTCGGCGAGGTGCCGGTCGAGCAGCCCGCGCAGGGCGGCGTTCTGGGAAAGGAGTTGTCGGGACATGGGTGCCTCGCGGGTTGCGACGCAGGGCGCGAAAAAAGCCACAAGCAGCGGGTGACAGCATGTGGCCGCGGCTTCCCTCCGGCAGTGCGAACTGCGTCAGGTTCATAGGGTCTGGGTTGGCCCACTCTCAGCAGCAAGCCTGAACGGCTTGCGGCTCCCCTAGCTCGGCTTCAACATAGCCCTGGCGCGTCCGCTTGTAAAGCTCCCCGCTTGCAATCGGGCCTCTGGTGGCATACATGGGGAGCATGCGCCGCAATCGTCTGTTCAGTCCCTTTACCTGGCCGGTCTATTCTTTTTTGCTGGTCATCGCCTTGGGCGCGCTTTTGCTGCGGTTGCCCGCCAGCTGCCGTCCCGGCCGGGAGCTGGACTTTGTGGACGCCGCGTTTCTGTCCACCTCGGCCGTATGCGTCACGGGGCTTTCCCCGGTGGACGTGGGCGCGGTGCTGAGCCCGCTGGGCAAGGTTGTGCTCCTGGCGCTCATGCAGCTGGGGGGTCTGGGCGTCATGACCTATACGAGCATCATTTTTTTGCTCTGGCGCAAGGCCGTGCCTTTTTCCAGCCGCGAGGCCGTAAGCCAGGCCTTGCTCGGCGGGGACTTCAGCCTGCGGGCTTTTCTGTTTCAGGTGCTGGGGCTGGTGCTGAGCATAGAGGCTGTGGCGGCCTTTTTGCTCTACTGGCACGACCCTGTGGCCTTTTATCCTTTCAGCGCCGTGTTCCATGCGGTTTCGTCCTTCTGCAACGCCGGTTTCTCGCTCAATTCCAACAATCTCATGAGCTTTCGGCAGGATTGGGTGGTCATCGGCATCATTTGCAGCAGCGTCTTTCTGGGCGGGGTGGGCTTCGGCGTGCTGCGCGAGTGCCTGGGCCTGTGCACGGGCGGCAGGCTGGGCGCGCCGGTGCGGCGCTTCAGCCGCTTCAGCCGTCTGGTGCTCAAGACCACGCTTTTTCTAGTTCTTTTCGGCGCGGCGCTCATCTACGGCATTGAGCACCTGCGCACGGGCAATGAGGCGGACCTGGGCGAGGGCGCGGCCCTGGCGAGCACGGCTTTGTTCCAGTCCGTGGCGGCGCGCACGGCGGGCTTTAATATTGTGGACACCACCGCCCTGAGCGAGGCCTCGCTGCTGGTGCTCATGGCCCTCATGTTTGTGGGCGGGGGGCCGGGATCCTGTGCCGGGGGCATTAAGGTGGTGGCCTTTCGCGTGCTGGCGGGCTATGTGGCGGCGCAGTTTCGCGGCGACCGGCAGATTGTGCTGGAAGGGCGGGGCGTGCCGCGGGGCAACGTCACCCGCGCCCTGACCCTGTTTTTTGTCTATTCCCTGCTCATCGGCCTGACCACGTTTGCGCTGAGCATTACCGAGCACGGCATTCTGGGCGGCGCGCAGCCGCCGGGGCCCTCGCTGCTGGGCATTCTGTTCGAGGCCGTATCGGCCCTGGGCACGGTGGGGCTTTCTCTGGATCTGACCCCCCAGCTCAGCGCCGGGGGCAAGGTCATTATTATGATTAATATGTTTGCGGGGCGCGTGGGGTTGCTCAGCCTGCTCATGGCCGTGCAGAGCCTGCAGCCGCGCAAGGCGTATACGGTAGCGGAAACTGAGCTGCCCATTGGTTAGAGCAGATTGCCTTTGAGAATAGGCATTCTCAAAGTGTAAGGCGCGCTCGTTTCGGCGCTTAACAGCGCAAATAAATTGCGCTTACGCCTCCACAGCGGGCGTCTGCTCACGCAGATCCGCCAGGGCATTGCAACGTTGCAATGCCCTGGGGCAGATTGCCTTTGAGAATAGACATTCTCAAAGTGTAAGGCGCGCAGGGCGCTTGCTCCGGCGCCGCACGGGCCGGACAGCCCCGCGCGGGAGAAAAAACATATGGCGGAAAAAAAACAGGAAATAGGCGTCATCGGCCTGGGCAAATTCGGCCTGCGCATGGCCACCACCCTGGTTTCGCTGGGGCATACCGTGGTGGGCATAGACCAGGCCGAGGGCCCGGTGCAGCGGGCCGAAGAAGCGTTGGATTCGGTGTACAAGGCGGACGCCACCAATATTGCCGTGCTGCGCTCCCTGCATGTGCAGGATCTGGACTGGGTGGTCATCAGCGTGGGTCAGAGCGTGGAGCAGTCCCTGAGCATTACCCTTAACGTGCAGGAGCTGGGCGGCCCCAAAATCTGGGTCAAGGCTTCCAATGAGGAGCACAAGAAGATCCTGCAGCGCCTGCATGTGAACCGCGCCCTGGTGCCGGAAATGGAGGCCGCGGTTATGGCCGCGCACCAGCTTACCTATCCCGGCATGCTGGACCTCATTCCCAAGTACGGCGGCATTGCCATTCAGGAACTGCGCGTGGACCAGTGGGACGGAAAAACCCTCATCGATCTCAACCTCATGCAGCGCTTCAACGTTATGGTGCTGGGCATCCGTCCGGTAGGGGAGTATTCTTTTATGTTTGTGCCGCCGGCGATGACGGTGCTGCACCGGGGCGACACACTGGTGGTGGCGGGCCGGGCCAACGCCATGGGGGAACTGCAGCCCTGACGGGGCGGGGATCCTGGCCGGGCTGCGGCCCACGCGCGCCCGCGCCCACCTCCCAGGAAAAGGCAGCCGTAATATGGAAGGGGCGCGCCATGCGCAATGGCCGGGGGAAATCGCGTCAGCGCGACGGCGCTCTGGAACGGTGCGAACCCGTCCGTTCAAGGTGTGCCCGTTGTGTCGTCTGAGGAGGGTTTTTCCGCCGCCTTCGCCGTCCGCATTCCTTCCCTGGAGCAGATTACCTTTGAGAACAGGCATGCTCAACGTGTACGGCACGCTCGTTTCAGCGCTTAACAGCACAAATATATTGTAGTTACGCCTCGCGGGCGTCTGCTCACCCAGCCGCCAGGGCACTCCAACGTTGCAATGCCCTGAATCT
>NZ_FNBX01000018.1 GCF_900102485.1 Desulfovibrio legallii
TTTTGCCAACGTGAGGCTGAAAGAGGCGGCCGCGCTGCACGGCCTGCCTGCCGAATTTATCGCGCAGGCGGTCCAGGGCGGCGTCCAGGCGTTCGCGGCGGGCTTCCAGGGCCGGGTCCGCCAGGCCGGGGGCGGCGGCGGGGAGGCCGGGCAGGGCCAGCTGCGCGGCGGGGGGCCGCTCGAAGCCGGAGACGCCCAGGCCCACCAGGCGCACGGGCTGAGGCAGGGGCAGGGCCTGGAGCAAGGCCGCGCCCACGGCAAAGATGGTTTCCGTGGCGTTGACGGGCGCGGGCAGGCTGCGGGAGCGGGTTATCTGGCGGAAGTCCGCAAATTTGACTTTGAGCGTCACGGTGCGGCCTTTGCAGTTATGGCGGCGCAGGGAGGCCCCCACCCTTTCGGCGTGGGCCAGCAAGGCGCGGCGCAGCAGCTCATGGTCGCGGGTATCCTGGGGGAAGGTGCATTCCGCGCTTTCGCTTTTGGCTTCACGCGCGGGCTCCACAGCGCGCGGGTCGCGGCCGTGGGCACGTTCGGCAAGCACCCGGCCCCATTGGCCGAAGCGGCGCTCCAAAAAATCCGGGCTGTAGCGGCGCAGCCGCCCCACAGTGCGAACGCCCAGGCCGTGCAGCTGCTGCGCGCCGCGTTTGCCCACACCGGGGAGCTTTTCCACGGGCAGGTCTTCCAGAAAGGCGTCCACGTCTTCGGGGCGGAGGATGCAGACGCCGTCGGGCTTATGGATATCCGAGCAGATTTTGGCCAGGAATTTGACCGGGGCCGCGCCTACGGAGCAGGTCAGCCCGCCGGTGGCGGCGGTGACGCGGGCCTTCATGCGGGCGATGAGTTCCTCCAGGGGGCCGAACAGCCGCTCCAGGCCCGCGGCGTCCACATAGGCCTCGTCCACGCTGGCCTGCTCCACCAGGGGGGAGAATTCGCCCAGGGCCGCCATGACGGCGCGGGAAACTGCGGCATAGCGCGGGTAGCGCCCGCGCAGAACCACGGCCTGGGGGCAGAGCCGCCGGGCCGTGCTCATGGGCATGGCCGAGTGCACGCCGAAGGCGCGGGCCTCGTAGGAGCAGGTGGAGACCACGCCCCGTTGCCCGCCGCCCACGATAACGGGGCGGCCCCGCAGGTCGGGGTTGTCCAGCTGCTCTACGGAAGCGAAAAAGGCGTCCATGTCGAGGTGCAGAATCATAGGGGATGTCCGGGCGGCACGGCTGGGGCCCGCGCGCCGACAAAGGGGGCGTGCGGCGGCGCAAGGCCGGGGCGGAGCGGGCAGACGCCGCAGCCCGCGGACCGGGCGAAGCCGGCGCGCTGCGCCGCCTCAGTCCAGCTTTTCGCGCACGCGCTCCAGCTCCGACTGGATATAGACTTCGGGCGCGCCCTGGGAGCGCAGCAAGAATTCGGCCATGGCCAGGGCCACTTCGCGCTCGCCGCTGAACACGGCCGTCACGCCCAGGTCGCGCAGCACGCGGGCCTCGCCCACAAAGGCGGTATGGGCCAGGATGCGCACGTCCGGATTGACGGCGCGGGCGATGGGCGTCACGTCCCTGGCCGGGATGCTGGTGGAGGTCAGGAGCAGGGCCTCGGCCTTTTCCAGGCCCGCCTCGCGCAGCACTTCGGCCTGCAGGGCGTCGCCGTGGATCACGGGGCGGTCCTTCTCCCGCAGGGCGTGCACGGTATCGATATTCATCTCCACGACCATAACGGAGAGGCCGCTATCCCGCAGGATGCGGCAGCAGCTGCGGCCCACGGGGCCGTAGCCCACCACCACCACGCGGGGGGCGGTTCCCTCTTCAGGCACGATCTGGCAGACCTCGCCGCGTTCGGCTTTCTCCGGCCGACGGCGCTCCAGCCAGCGGGCCAGGTCTTCCATGCGGCGGTAGATCATGGGGTTGATGGTGATGGAGATCATGGCCGCCGGGATAATGGCGTTGTTGACCCGCTCGTCAAAGAGCCCCAGGCTGATGCCCATGCCGGCGAGGATGAAGGAGAATTCGCCGATCTGAGAAAGGGAGGCCGAAACAGCCAGACACAAGCGCAAAGGCTTGCGGAACAGCCTGGTCATAATAAAAGCCCCCAGCGGCTTGGCCACCAGGATGACGAACAGGGTGGCCAGCATGAGGGGCCAGTCCGTGAGCAGGGATGCGGGGTTAAAGAGCATGCCCACAGAGACGAAGAAGAGCACGGCAAAAGCGTCGCGCAGGGGCAGGGCCTCGGCGGCGGCGCGGGCGCTGAACTCGGACTGCCCCACCACCATGCCGGCCAGGAACGCGCCAAGGGCCATGCTGGCGTCAAAAAAGTAGGCGGCGGCCACGGCAATGCCCAGGGCCAGAGCGATGACGGCCAGGGTGAACAGGTCGCGGGTGCCCGTGCGGGCCACATAGCCCAAAAAAAGGGGAATGAGCTTCTGCCCCACCACCAGGGTGAAGAGGGTCAGGGCCCCCAGCTTGAGCAGGGTCAGGCCCAGGGCGCTCCAGAATTCCCCGCCGGGGGTGAGCACGGCGGGCAAGAGCACCAGAAGCAGAATGGTGAAAATATCCTCCACCACCAGCCAGCCCAGGGCCACATGGCCGGTGCGGGTGTGCAGGGCGTGGTTGTCGGCCAGAACGCGGGTGAGCACCACGGTGCTGGCCACGGAGATGGCCATGCCGAAAATCGCGCCCGCCAGAAGCGAGAAGCCGAAAAAGTGCAATATGACCATGCTGGTGAGGGTGGCGGCGGCGATCTGGATAGCCGCGCCGCTCACGGCAATGGCCCCCACGGCCAACAGGTCGCTGAGGTGGAAGTGCAGCCCCACGCCGAACATAAGCAGGATCACGCCTATTTCGGCAAACTGGGCGGCCGTGCCCGCATCGGCCACAAAGCCCGGCGAGTGCGGCCCCACCAGAATGCCCGCCAGCAGATAGCCCACCAGGGGCGAAAGGCGCAGCTTCTGGGTCAGGATGCCCAGAACCAGGGCGGCGCTCAGGCCGCCGGCCAGGGTGAGGATGAGGACGGTTTCATGAGGCATGGCGTTACTCCCGCGCGCCCGGCAGCCACTGCAGCCAAAGGCTGCGGCGGCGCGGGCCGTCGCCTTCGCACAGATAGACGGCCTGCCATGTGCCCAGGCAGAGCTCGCCGTCCTCCACCAGTAAAAGCAGCGAAGGGCCGTGCAGGGTTGTTTTGATGTGGGCGTCGCTGTTGCCCTCGGCGTGGCGGTAGTCCCCGGCATCGGGCACAAGGCGGCTGAAAAAGGCCAGCATGTCGCGGCGCACGTCCGGGTCCGCCCCCTCGTTGAGGGTCAGGCCGCAGGTGGTGTGCGGGCAAAAGAGTGTCAACGCGCCGTAGCGCCAGCCGCGCTCCACGGCCATGCGCCGCACAAAAGCACGGACTTCGGCCGTAATGTCGCGCATTTCGCAGCGGCTGTGGGTGGCGCATTCCAGGGTAAACACGTCCGCCTCCGCGGCCTTTTGCCGCCCGATGGTTATGCGCCGCCCAAGACGCGGAAATACACGGCGGGCTCGCGCAGCAGCCCCGCGTCCATGGTGCGCTGCAAAGCGTCGCTCATGGCCTTGGCCGTGGTTTCGTGGGTCATGAAGACCAGGGGCACGCCGTGGCCCTCGTCGGTTTTCTGGATGACCTGGGCAAGGCTGATGCCCTCGGCCGCCATGCAGCCCGAAAGGTCGCGCAGCACGCCGGGGGCGTCCTCCACCATAACCCGCACATAGTAGCAGGAGCGCCACTCCTCCGGCGGCACAATGGCGGCCGTGGGCAGATCCTTGCCCGCGAAGCCCGTGTTGTTGGGGCGCTCCTCCCGGGCCACGGCCATAAGATCCGCCAGCACGGCCCCGGCCGTGGGCAGGTCCCCCGCGCCGCGCCCGTGGAAAAAGAGCGGGCCGGAGGCGTTGCCCTCCACCCGCACGGCGTTGTACACGCCGCCCACCCTGGCCAGCAGGTACTTGTGGTAGACCAGGGCGGGGAAAACCCCGGCCTCCAGGCGCACCGGGCCCTCGCCCGCAGCGGCCCCGGCCTGGGGCACCTCGCGCGCCTGGCCAATGAGCTTGATGCGGTAGCCAAACTCCCGCGCCAGGCGGATGTCCAGGCTGGAAAGCCCGCGGATGCCCCGCACGGAAAGGGCCGTGTAGGGGTAGTGCGCGCCGAAGGCCAGGCGAATGAGCAGAATGAGCTTGTGGGCCGCGTCGTGGCCGTCGATGTCCAGGGTGGGATCGGCCTCGGCGTAGCCCAGCGCCTGAGCCTGCTTGAGGGCCAGGCCGAACTCCATGCCCTCCGAGGTCATGGCGGAGAGAATGTAGTTGCTGGTGCCGTTGAGAATGCCCATGAGCGAAAGCACGCGGTTGCCCGCAAGGCTCTCTTTGAGCGTCTCCACAATGGGGATGGCCCCGGCCACGCTGGCCTCATAGCGCAGCACGCGCTTTTTGCGGTCGGCCTTCTGAAAGAGGGCCAGCCCCTCCTCGGCCAGCAGGGCCTTGTTGGCCGTGACAATGTGCTTGCCCTGGTCCAGGGCGCGGTCAATAAGGGCGCGGGCGTGGTCAATGCCGCCCATCAGCTCCACCAGCACGTCGATTTCCGGGTCTTCGGTCAGCTCGCGCGGGTCGGTGACGAGCGCGGCGTCCGGCGGCAGGGGCACGCTGCGCGCCTTGGCTACGTCGCGCACCAGCACTTTTTTGAGGACAATGTCGCGCCCCGTACGGCGGCGGATAAGGTCCGCGTTTTCGCGCAGCAGGCGCACCAGGCCGCCGCCCACGGTGCCGTAGCCGGCCAGCCCCGCCACCAGGGGTTTGTCGCTGTTCTTGCTCATGGATTCTCCGTTGCCGCCGCCGGACGCCCGGCCCGCAATGCTGATGGTGCCGTTTAATCGCCCACGCCGGAGAGCAGACGCCGCATGCTGCTCATGGCCTGGCGGGTGCGCTGGTCGTTTTCAATAAGGGCAAAACGCACATATTCGTCGCCGTAAGACCCGAAGCCCAGGCCCGGCGAAACGGCCACATGGGCCTCCTGCAAGAGCAGCTTGGAAAACTCCACCGAGCCCATTTTGCGGAAGGGTTCGGGGATGTGCGCCCAGGCGAACATGGTGGCCCTGGGCGAGGGCGTCTCCCAGCCGATGCGGTTCAGACCTTCGATAAGCCAGTCGCGCCGCTCCTTGTAGACGTCGCAAATGTGCTGCACGCAGTCCTGCGGGCCGTTGAGGGCCACGGTGGCGGCGATCTGAATGGGCTGGAACATGCCGTAATCAAGGTAGCTCTTGATGCGCCCCAGGGCGTGGATAAGGTGCTGGTTGCCCACGCAGAAGCCCACGCGCCAGCCGGGCATGGAATAGCTTTTGGACATGGAGTAAAACTCCACCCCCACGTCCTTGGCGCCCTTGGCCTGCAAAAAGCTGGGGGCCTTGTAGCCGTCAAAAACCAGATCCGCATAGGCCAGGTCGTGCACCACCCAGATATTGTTCTCTTTGGCAAAATCCGCCACCTTCTGGAAAAATTCCAGGTCGGTCACTTCCGTGGTGGGGTTGTGCGGGTAGCAGAGAAAAAGCACCTTGGGCTTGGGCCAGGCCTGACGGGTGGCGGTCTCCAGATCCTCAAAAAAGTCGCGGCCGTGGCCGATGGGCACGCTGCGCACGTCCGCCCCGGCAATGACCGAGGCGTATTTGTGGATGGGGTAGGTGGGGTCCGGGGCCAGCACCACGTCGCCCGGCTCCAGCATGGCCAGGGAAAGGTGGGCCAGGCCTTCCTTACAGCCCAGGGTGACAATGGCCTCGCTGTCCGGGTCCAGCTGCACGCCGTAGTTGCGGGCGTAGCGATCGCAGATGGCTTTGCGCAGATTGGGGATACCGCGGGAAAGGGAATAGCGGTGGTTGACCGGCTTCTGGGCGGCCTCCACGAGCTTGTCCACGATATGGGCCGGCGTGGGGATATCCGGATTGCCCATGCTGAAGTCCACAATATCCACATTCTGCCGTCTGAGCCGCATTTTGAGGTCGCCCACCAGCGCAAACACATAGGGGGGCAGGCGGCGAATCCGCGAAAATTCTTCCATGTCACTGGCTCCTGGATGGTTCGGCGCGTCAGACGCCCGCGGCGCGACCTCCGCACCATGCGAAGGCCCGTCCGGGGCAGCGCGCCAGTCCGGCCTACGGCCCCGCAAACGGCCACAGTTCCGGCACAGGCAGCATAGCCAGCGGTCCGCCCGTTTGTAAAGCGCGCTTTTGCCTTTATGCGCTGCTTGGTGTAGCCTGCAGCCTATCAGGAGAACGGCATGGAAGCACACATCAGCTTTGACCCCGCTCTTCCGGCGTTGCGCCTGCTGGACCAGCGCCTGCTGCCGGAACAGGAGGCCTACATCCTCTGCCGCACGCCCGAAGACGTGATCGAGGCCCTGCGCAGCATGGCGGTGCGGGGCGCGCCGGCCATCGGCGTTGCCGCCGCCTGGGGCTGCGCGCTGGCCCTGCACGGGCTTGCGCCGGGCGCGGACTGGCCCGACCGCCTGGACGCAGCCCTGGAAAACCTGGCCCAGGCCCGGCCCACGGCCGTCAACCTGCGCTGGGCCGTGGAGCGCATGCGCGCCCGCTGGCGTCGGCTGGGCAAGGCCGCCAACCGGGAAACGCTGCATAAGGCCTTTATGGATGAGGCCAGACGCATGCAGGAAGAAGACGTGGCCGCCTGCAAGGCCCTGGGCCGCTACGGCGCGGCCCTGCTCAAGGATGGCGACACGGTGCTCACCCACTGCAATGCCGGGGCCCTGGCCACGGCGGGCTACGGCACGGCCCTGGGCGTGGTGCGCGCGGCGGTGGCGGCGGGCAAGCGCATCCGGGTCATCGCCGACGAAACGCGACCCTTTTTGCAGGGCGCGCGGCTCACCGCCTGGGAGCTGCACGAGGACAACATCCCCGTGGCCGTGGCCTGCGACAACGCCTGCGCCCTGCTCATGCACAAGGGGCTGGTGCAGTGCGTGGTAGTGGGCGCGGACCGCATAGCCGCCAACGGCGATACGGCCAATAAAATCGGCACCCTGGGCGTGGCCCTGCTGGCCCGGCACTTCGGCATCCCCTTCTATGTGGCCGCGCCCCTCTCCACTATAGATCCGGCCACGCCCCACGGCGACGCCATCCCCATTGAGGAGCGCCCGGCGGCGGAGGTGACCCATATGGGCGCAAGGCGCCTCTGCCCCGAAGGCGTGCCCGTGTACAATTTTGCCTTTGACGTGACCCCTGCCGCGTGCATTACGGGCATCATCACGGAACAAGGCGTGCTGCGGCCGCCCTACGGCCTTTCCATCTGGGCGGCCTGCAACGACACCCGCACAAACCGAGCCTGCGATGCGGCCGCAGGCGCAGTATCCCCCGCCGCAACGGACGACTGAGGCGCGGTTATGGAACTGGAACTGGTGGTGGCGGCGGTGCCCGCGCCCCGTCCGCAACCCTGCGGACGGGAATGCTGCCCGGAGGGCGGGCCGGAACGCCTGGTGGTTCATTGGGAAGGCTGGGAGGCCCCGGAGGGCGAATACTCCCTGCCTGCCCTGCTCCGCCGGGATCTCCTCCACATCCGCGCGGAACACGCGGCCTGGGCCTACGAGCTGGGCCTGCTGGACGCGGGCGGACGCAGCGTGCAGGAGCGTCTGACCGGCGGGGCCCCCCTTTCCCTGTGGTGGTGCTCCCTGCTCTATGAACGTCACCCCAAGATGACGCCTGGCCTCTATGAAGTGTACAAACTGCGAGCCCTGGAGCGTTTTATGGACGCCAGGGGCGTGACGGCCCTGCGCTGCAGCGGGGGGGACGCGCGCCTGCGCCGCGTGCTGGAAGCCCTCTGCGCCGCCGGCGACCGCAGCTTTGCCGCCGCGGGCCCGGAAACGGACGCGGCCTTCGCGGCGCGGCCGGGCCTGCTGCGCCGTTGCTATGCGGCCTGCCCGGCCCCCCTGCGCGCCGCGGCCCGCTATGTTCACTGGTGGTGGACCGTGCGCCGGCTGCTGCCCGCCTGCCCCCTGCCGTCCGCGCCCGCCGCAGGCGGCGCGCCCCGGCAGACGGCCACCATCGCCACCTACTTCCCCAATGTGGATATGGAGGCGGCCCGCCAGGGGCGCTTCCGCTCCCGCTACTGGGAGAGCCTGCACGAGGCCCTCAACGCCGCGGCGCAGGCCGAGGGCGGGCACTTTGTGCGCTGGCTGTTCATCCGCTTTCCCGCGCCGCAGCTCAGCCTGCGGCAGTGCCTGGAGCTGCGCGACCGCTTCCGCCAGAGCGGCAGGGACGGCTGCAGCTTCCACTACCTGGAGGAGCTGCTGCGGCCCCGCGACCTGGTCGCGGCGGCCTGGCGCTACGTCCGCATCTGCCTTTCTAGTCTGCTTCTGGAGCGCGCCGTGCGCCCGGCCTTCCACCTTCCGGGTTCGCGCCTGAATTTCTGGGACTATCTGGGGCCCTACTGGGCGGAATCCTTCCGGGGCTGGCGCGCCCTGGAGCGCTGCCTGCAGCTGCGGGCCTGCGAGCGCTACGCCGCGGCCGCCGGGCCGCAACGCTGGACGCTCTTCCCCCTGGAGAACTGCCCCTGGGAACGGATGCTCACCACAGCCGTGCACCGCGCGGGCAACGGCCCGGTGGTGGGGGCCCAGCACTCCACCATCCGGCCCACGGATTTCCGCTATTTTGACGATCCGCGCGCCTTCACGCCGCCCCTGGCCGTCATGCAGCCCGACCAGGTGCGCGCCAACGGCGGTTCCGCCCTGGCCCAGTGGCGGGACGCGGGCCTGCCCGCCGCCCGGCTGGACCTGGCGGAAGCCCTGCGCTATCTTTATCTGGTCAAGGACGGCACGGGCACGGCTGCCGCGGCAGGCGCGCCCCCTACCACTCCGACGAGCCAGGACGCGACGCCCCGGCGGCTTCTGGCGGTGACGAGCTTTTTTGCCGACGAGACGGACGCCCACCTGCGCCTGCTGGCCCGCGCCCTGCTGGGCGGGCTGCTGGAGGGCTGGGAGGTCTGCGTCAAGCCGCACCCCTATCTGCCCGTGGCCGAACGCCTGCAAGCCCTGCTGGGCGCACGCGCGGCCGAGGTGCGGGTGCTGGAAGGCCCCATCGGCCCGCTGCTCGCGCCGGGCGTGCTGGTCTGGGCCAGCAACTCCACCACCGCAGCCCTGGAGGCGGTCCTCAAGGGTCTGCCTGTCCTGGTTATGCTGCCGACCAATGATTTTGACCTCTGCCCCCTGCAAGATGTGCCCGGTCTGCCCCGCACGGGCAGCCTGGAGGACGTCAAGGCCGCACTGGCCGCCGCGGCCCCGCTTGCCCTGCCTGACGGCTATCTGGATCTGGACCCGGCCCTGCCGCGCTGGAAACACCTTCTCAACCTGGTGAGGATGCCATGACCGCACACGACCGCGTGGCCGCATTGGTGCGCCACTACTACTGGGACAGGGATATGAACTGCGCGCGCACTACCCTGCGCTGCCTGGAGAGCCTGACAGGCCAGAAGGTGCATCCCCAGCTCTATCAGGCCGTGGTTGGCTGCCACGGAGCCGGCGGTACCGGCGGGCAGTGCGGCCTGGTGGAAGGCGGCCTGCTGTTTCTGGGCATCTACGGCGCGGCCCTGGGCTTGAGCGAGGACGCCACCGTGGACGCTTGCGCCGCCTATGCCCGCCAATTCGCCGAGCGTTTCGGCAGCCTGGGCTGCAGCGACCTGCGGCCCGACGGCTTCCACAAGCAGGATCCGCCCCATGTATGTGAAATCCTCAGCGTGGACGCCATCTGCTTTCTGCACAACTATGTGCGGGGGCTCACGGGCCAGCCGCCTGTGGAATAACGCCACCGCCCGCAAACGCCCCCCCGGCTGCGGGAAGCTGCACAGGCTTCCGCACGCGCTCCTGCGCAACTTCAGGGCTGCGTCGTAAGCCCCTGCGGACGACAGGCCTTCACCGCGCCCCGTGCAAAGCCCGCAAGCCGGCCGCGCGAGACGCAACGGGCTGCGGCCATAAACGCGCAAGGCGCGGAGCTTTTGCCCCGCGCCTGTGTTGATTGCTGCGCTGCTGCTGCGGATTCCCGCGCCGAATCTTTGTACGCCGGATTGTTGTGCGGGAACCTGCTCAGGCGGTTTCGCAGGCCGCGCGGTTGCGGCGCGCGCCGCGCCACATGCCGCCCAGAATCATACCCGCGCCCACCAGCAGCCCGGCGCACATGGTCACAAAGCTGACCGCCTTGAGCACGCCCAGCAGTTCGGGGTTCAGGTCCATGAGCCCCAGGGCCTGCAGGTAGCCGGGCAGAGCTATGATGCGGCTCACGGCCACAATGAGCATGATGGCGGCCATGACAAACTTGACCATGATGGGCCGCACATAGGTGGTGCCTATGGCCCCCAGCTGCACGCCCAACAGGGATCCGCCCAGGATGATGAAGACCAGACGGATGTCGATCATGCCGTGCATGGCCCAGTTGACGGAGCCGCACAACCCCATGACAAAGGCGGTGACCAGCTCCGTGCCGGAAGCCACCAGCCCCGGCACGCCCAGCACATAGATGAGCCCCGGCACGCCGATGAAGCCGCCCACGGCAATGGTGGCGGCCAGCATGCCCGTGGCGATGCCCACCGGCAGGGTGAACCAGAGGGAGATGCGCAGCCCGGAGCGGGGAAAGGAGATCATGGGCCACAGCTCCACGCGCTGCAGACGCGCGGCCAGGGGCGGCGTGCCTTCGGGCGCGGCGCTGTGGGAGGCGCGCAGGGCGTCCTTAAGGATATAGCCGCCCACAATGACCAGCACGGCCACAAAGGAAAGGCTCACATACAGGTTGGACCCGGCCTGGCCCCAGCGTTCCAGAATGATGTTCTGAATGCGGATGCCAAACTGCACGCCCACCCCGGCCGAAGCGGCCACCACCAGACCGAGCTTGATGTCCACCTGACCGAAGCGGAAGCGCCGGATGGCCCCCACCAGGGCCTTGGGAAACTTGTGGCACATGTTGCTGGCCACGGCCACTGTGCCGGGCACGCCCAGGCCCATCATGCCGGGGGTGAGAATAAAGGCTCCGCCGGAACCGATAAAGCCGCTCACCAGGCCGCCCACAAAACCCACGGCCAGCAAAAAGGCCACGGTTACGGGGGTCAGGGTGATAAAAAGATCGGGGTTAAGCGCAAAGACGTCCATACGCTGTTCCTTATAGCTGACAAAAATTCGTTGGCCGACGTGGTGCGGCTCCGCGCGGGGCGCGCCGGGCGCGTCGTTCCGCCTGCCTTTGTGAAGCTGTGGCGGCAAAACCGGCCTTAGGGCATTTCACTGTCGCAACGCCCTGGCGGCTGCGCGAGAGACGCCCGCCGTGCAGGCGTAAGCGCAATTTATTTGCGCTGTTACGCGCCGAAACGAGCATGCCGTAAACTTTGAGTATGCCTATTCTCAAAGGTAACCTGCTCTAGCCGTGCGCGGCGGCCACATCCAGCCGCACCGGGCGGTGGGCCTTACGGGGCTGTTCGTCCCCGGCCGCTGCGCCCTGCGCCTGCTGCGCCGCACCCTGCCTGCGCACGCCCGTAACGCCGCACAGCTCCCACAAAGCCGCGGCAAAGCTGCCGTGCACATACGAAAGAACCAGCACGGAAATAATGGGCAGAGCGCTCCACCAGCCGCCCCGCGCGCACAGGGCCGCAAAAGTCGCGGCGTGGCTGAAGGCCAGGGCATAGATGAACACGCTGCCGCAGCCAAAGAGCAGCAGCCGCGTCAGGGGCGCGCCTTCGTGCCGCCCGTCAACGCTCCAGATATCCTCCACCCAGCCGGGCTGGCCCGCATCGGCATAGGCCACGGCCGTGAAACAATCCTCCATGTGTTCCTGCAAGCTGTTCATGGGCTACCTCCTGTCGCCCTTGTTTCAACATTTGTGCCACAAATCTTAAACTGGCATTCTGCTGGTTTTATTGCGTCTTTTTTCCCAGGCCCGCGTACTGCCGGGCAGTTTGTTGCAGATTGCAACACTGCGCCGGCGGCCGCCGCTTTTCGGGCGGCAGGCGGCGGCCCAGCCGCGGGTCTTGCGGATGCCGTTCCAATAAGCTACGCTGTTTCAAAGTTAAACGCTTGCGGCCGCAAGCTCCGGAGGTCCGCATGTCCCTGCTTTCGCTCCGCCAGACGCTGCGCGGCAAAATTGCCGTGGGCATGGGGCTTTTTCTGGCCCTGCTGCTGCTTATGGGCAGCATCGCCCGCTACGACCTGGGCCGCATCGAACGCGCCGCCCGGCTCATCGACATGGTGGACGATCTGCGCAACGACGTGCTGGAAATGCGGCGTTATGAAAAAAATCTCCAGCTCTTTCCCGGCCGCGAGGGCGACCTTGCCGCCCTGCGCCATTTTGTGGATACGGCCCGCGCCAGGGCCGCCGCCATCCTTGAAGCCCATACCACGGCCCTGGGCCACCGCCCCGGCGACGGCACGCACCGCAGGCTGGGCCTGCTGCAGGAAGGTCTGGAAGAATACGCGCGCCTGCTGGCAAAGCCCCCCCACCCGCTTCCGGAAGCAAACCTTCCGGCCCTCAGCGCCCTGGGCACCAGCCTGAGCGGCCTGGCGGACGCCGTGGTGCGCCAGGTGCGTCAGGGCATCTTCAAAACCGTACGCAACCTGCGCCTTCAGCTCCTGGCCGCCGCGGGCGTGCTGCTAGCCCTGGGGGTGGTCTTTGCCTGGCAGCTGGGCCGCCGCGTGCTGCTGGCCCTGGGGGCCATAGAAACCGCCGCTCTGGAGGTGGGCGCGGGCCGCCCCTTGCCCCACCCCCCCGCCAGACTGGAAAAAGAAGCCCGCCATGTGCTTAGCACCCTGGAGCAGATGACCGCAGAGCTGGAAAACCGCCACGCCCTGCTGCTGCAGGAAAAAAAGCTGGCCTCCCTGGGCGTGCTTACCGCCGGGGTGGCCCATCAGCTCAATAACCCTCTCAACAATATCTCCGTGGGCTGCGCCCTGCTGCGCGAGGATCTGGAGGACGGCCGCCAGGGCCGCCGCCCGCCCCTCACGCCCGATGACGCGGCCGCTCAGCTGGACGCCATCGGCGCGGAGGCCCTGCGCGCCCGCGATATTGTCCGCGGCCTGCTGGATTTTGCGCGGAACACGCCCTTTGCGGCCAGCCCCCGGCCCCTGGCCCAGGTGGTGGAGCAAGCCCTGGCTCTGGTGCGCCACGACCTGGGGCCCGGCGTGGATGTGACCGCCGTCGTCCCGCAAGACCTCATCCTGCCCCTGGACGCCCGCCACATGCAGGAGGCCCTCATCAACCTGCTGCTCAACGCCGCCCAGGCCATGCGCGGCCAAGGGCGGATCCGCATCACGGCCAAAACGGACCAGACCGCCGCCCAGGCCGTGCTCCAGGTGGAGGACAACGGCCCAGGCATTCCGTCGGAGTACCTGGGCCGCGTCTTCGACCCCTTCTTTACTCTCAAACCCGTGGGCGAAGGCACAGGGCTGGGGCTTTCCATCGCCTTCGGCATCGTGCGCCGCCACCACGGCCGCATTGACGCGGCCAACCTTCCGGACGGCGGCGCACGTTTTACCATCCGGCTTCCCCTGCATTCCCCCAAGGACGGTGCGGCATGACAACCATTCCCCCGGCCAGCATTCTGGTGGTGGACGATGAACGCCTGGCCCGCGCCAATCTGGCCCGGGTGCTGGAACGCCAGGGCCACACGGTGCGCCAGGCGGCAGGCGGCCAGGAAGCCCTGGCCCTGCTGCGCGAAGCCCCCGCCGATCTGGTCATCACGGATCTGGCCATGCCCGGCATGGACGGCATGGCCCTGCTGCGCGCCGTGCGCGCCGCGTACCCGCAGACCGAAATCATCATGGTCACCGGCTACCCCATGATCGAAAGCGCAGTGGAGGCCATGCGCCAGGGGGCCTTCCACTATCTGGCCAAGCCCTACTCCCTGGACGAAGCCCGCCTCCTGGTTCGCCGCGCCCTGGAAAAATGCCGCCTCAGCCGCCAGGTGGACGAAATGCGCGCCCAACTGGAGGCCCAGGGCCCCATGCCGCCCATGGTGGGCAATTCCCCGGCCATGCGCGGTCTGCGCCAGGCCCTGCAACGCCTGGCCCCCACCGACGTGGCCGTGCTGCTGCAAGGCGAAACCGGCACCGGCAAGGAACTGGCCGCCCGCACCATGCACGCCCAAAGCCAGCGGGCCCGGCGGCGCTTTCTGGCTGTCAACTGCGGGGCCCTGGCCCCGGAACTGTTGGAAAGTGAGCTCTTCGGCCACGAGCAGGGGGCTTTTTCCGGCGCCCTGCGCCGCAAGGAGGGCCTTTTTGAAGCCGCGGACGGCGGCACCCTCTTCCTGGACGAAATCGGCGAAATGCCCGCCCCCATGCAGGTCAAGCTGCTGCGCGTCCTGCAGGAGCAATCCCTGCGCCGCGTGGGCGGCACCGTGGATATCCCCGTGGACGTGCGCATCATCGCAGCCACCAACCGCAACCTCAAAGACGAAGTGGCCGCCGGGCGCTTTCGCCGCGACCTCTACTACCGCGTGGCCGTGGTCACCCAGGAGGTGCCCCCCCTGCGCAGTCGCCCCGAAGACATTCCCCTCCTGGCCCGCTATTTTCTGGAAAAGCTCGCCGACGGCAAAACCGCCCCCCTGGAGCTGGAAGACAGCGCCCTCCAGGCCCTTCGCGCCTATCCCTTCCCCGGCAACGTGCGCGAACTGGGCAATATCCTGGAACGCGCCGCCGTGTTCTGCCCCCAGGGCGGCCGCATCGGCCCGGCCTGCCTGCCCCCGGAAGTGCGCGAAGCTACCCGCGCGCCCCAGGCCACGCCGCCGGAAACGGCCGCCACGCCCGACGCCGCCCCCGTAACCACCCTCGCCGAACTGGAACGCGCACATATCCTCCAGACCCTGGACCGCGCCCACGGCAACCGCACCCTGGCCGCAGACATGCTCGGCATCAGCCGCTCCTCCCTCTGGCGCAAACTCCGCCAGTACGGTGTGGAATGACAGGATCTTCTGCGGGGGAAGGGCGTTGTGTGGGGAGAAAAATAAAAAAGGCCGGGAACGCCGGCCGCCATTGCTGAAAAAAGGAACCCCACGCGCGGTGCGCGCCCTACTCCCCCAGGTAGATTTCCAGAAGTCCGGGGGGCGGGTCAATGGTCACGGCGGGAATCTGCGGATCCAGATGCAGGATATATTCGGGCCGCGCGGGAAAGAGCACCTCGCGCTCGTCCTCGGTGCGGATGGACCAGACCTCCTGACCGCCGGGATACTCCACATGGTCCAGGCGGCCCAGACGGCCGCCGTCGGGCAGCAGCACAGCGCAGCCCAGGAGGTCGTGCAGATAGGCCTCATCCGCCGCGGGCGGGGGCAGATCCTCGCGCCGCACCAGCAGCGCCGCGCCGCGCAGGGCCTCGGCCGCCGTGCGGTCGTTGACCCCTTCCAGCACCAGCAAAGGCCGCCCTTTATGGCTGCGCACGGCCAAAGGGCGCACGCGCCGGGGCGGCGCACTCCCCTGCCGCAGCCAGAGAGGCGTTTCCAAAAGCAAGGGGGAGTCCGCATGCCAGTCGATGCAGAGCTCCCCTTTGATGCCGTGGGGCCGCGCCAGCGTGCCCATTTCAATCCAGGCTCCGGTCATGGGCGGCGTTATTCCAGAATTTCCAGCACCGTCCGCTTCTTGCACTTGGTGGAGGCCGCGCTCAGAATGGTGCGCATGGCGCGGGCCGTGCGTCCTTGCTTGCCGATGACCTTGCCCAGGTCTTCCTTGGCCACCTTCAGCTCCAGCACCGTGGTCTGCTCTCCTTCCACCTCGTTGACCTGCACCTCTTCGGGATGGTCCACCAGGGACCGGGCGATGTATTGGATGAGCTCTTTCATGGGTCTCCTCCCAAAGGGGGCCTGGGCCTGAAGGGGCAACCGCCCGCAACGGTGCGCCGCCCCAAAGGGAAGCGCCGCCGGGGCCGGAACGTGCTGTGCGGCAAAGCCCCGCGCCGTCACCAGGAAGGCGCGTTGCAACACGCTGCCCGTGCAGCCGAAAAAAACTTCCGGCTGCACGAACCGTTGCCGCCGCGGGCGGCGCACAGCGGCCCGGCGCGCAAAGCCGACGCCATCAGGCCATGTATTTTTTGATGAGGGCGCGCACGGTGTCCGTGGGTTCCGCGCCCCGGGCCAGCCATTCCTTGATCTGGTCCGCGTCCAGCTTCACGTCCACCGGGTTGGTCATGGGGTTGTAGTAACCAAGAAAAGCCAACGGGCGGCCATCACGGCGGGTTTCGTCCGTGGCGGCCACCACCCGGTAAAAGGGGTGCTTCTTGCTGCCGAGGCGGGTCAATTTCAACTTTACAGCCATGCGTCAAACTCCCTTGCTGGTAGTAATGTTAGCGTTGCGTCCGGGAAAGGGCAAGGGCGAAATGGCCCGGCGCATACAGGATGTCTGCCGCTCGCGGCGGCGCCCTTGCCGTGGGAAATTTGGTTTACTTTTTCTTGCGCTTGGGGCGTTCTTTTTTCTTGCGCTTTTTGGCGGCCTTGCCGGATCCGGAGCGCCCCGCGGGCAGGCCTTCCATACCGGGCATGCCCGGCATGCCCGGCACCCCCATGCCGGAAGGCATCCCGCCCATGCCGGCGGGCAGGTTCAGGCCCGGAGGCATGCCGCGCATCCGCGGCATGCGGGGCATGGCGGCCTTTTTGCCGCCCTTGCCGCCGCCCATCATGCCCTGCATCATCTTGCGCATCTGCTCAAACTGGCGCACCAGCTGGTTCACCTGGGCCACCGTGACGCCGGAGCCCCTGGCAATACGCGCCCGGCGGCTGCCGTTGAGCAGATCGGGGTTGCGGCGCTCGGCCATGGTCATGGAGCTGATGATGGCCTCGGTGCGGGCCAGCTCTTTTTCCGGCACGGCCCCGCCGGCCTGGGCCAGCTTTTCGCGCAGGCCGCCCAGCCCGGGAATGAGCTTGAGGATGCTGTCCAGCGAACCCAGCTTTTTGATGCGGCGCATCTGGGTGCGGAAATCTTCCAGATCAAAGCTGGCCTTTTGCATCTTGCGGGCCAGCTCTTCGGCTTCCTCGGCGTTGATGGCGCCCTGCGCCTTTTCCACCAGGGTAAGCACGTCGCCCATGCCCAGAATGCGCCCGGCAATGCGGTCGGGATGGAAAACCTCCATCTCCGAGAGCTTTTCGCCCATGCCCACAAACTTGACCGGCGCACCCGTCACCGCGTGGATGGAAAGGGCCGCGCCGCCGCGCGCGTCGCCGTCCATCTTGGTCAGCACCACGCCGGTAAGACCCAGGCGCTCGTTAAAGCTCTGGGCCACGGTCACGGCGTCCTGACCGGTCATGGCGTCGGCCACGAACAGAATTTCCTGCGGCTCCACGGCCGCCTTGATGGCCGCAAGCTCCTCCATGAGGGGCTCGTCCACATGCAGGCGGCCCGCCGTGTCCAGCAGCACCACGGTGGCCTGCTGCTCGCGCGCGGCCGCCACGGCCTCGCGGGCGATATCCACGGGGTTCATGGCCGTGGTGGAAGGATAGCAGGGCATGTCCAGCTGCCTGGCCAGCACAGTGAGCTGGTCAATGGCCGCCGGGCGGTAGACGTCCGCCGGGACCAGATAGGGGCGCAGCTTCTGCTTGCGCAGCAGGTTGGCGATTTTGCCCGCCGAGGTGGTTTTGCCCGAACCCTGCAGGCCCACCAGCATGATGACGGCGGGCTCCCTGCCCTGCAGACGCAGACCGGCGGTTTCGCCGCCCAGCAGGGCCACCAGCTCGTCGTGGACGATCTTGACTACCTGCTGCGCCGGGCTCACGCCCTTGAGCACTTCCTGCCCCAGGCATTTGTCGCGCACGCTTTCCACAAAGTCTTTGACGACCTTGAAGTTGACGTCCGCCTCCAGAAGGGCCAGCCGCACCTCGCGCAGGCCTGCCTGCACGTTTTCTTCGGTCAGCCGACCGTGCCCGCGAAAGTCGCGGAACACTCCGGAAAGTCTGTCGGAAAGGCTCTCAAACATAGCTACCTCTGCGCCGCATCCCCAAAGGGGCGAAGTGGTGATTCATAGGCTGTTTGCGCGCCCGCGTCAAGTGCGGCCGGCCGCGTTCCGCGCCCGCCTTTTCCCCGGGCCGCCCCACCCTGCTCGCGCCGCCCCCGCATTGACATGCGCCCCACAAGGGGATACCCTAATCGTCTATATTTTGGTTAGTTATTTCAGACCATTACGAGGCAGTCATGTTCACCAATCGCGGCAAGGCCCTGACCTTTGACGATATTCTGCTCATCCCCGGCTTTTCGGACGTCACTCCGGACGCCGTGGACATCACCACCTGGCTCACGCCTTCCATCCCCCTGCGCATTCCCCTGCTTTCCGCCGCCATGGATACCGTCACCGAGGCGGCCATGGCCATTTCCATGGCGCGCATGGGCGGCATCGGCATCATCCATAAGAATATGCCCATCTCCCGCCAGCGGCTGGAGGTGGAAAAGGTCAAGAAGAGCGAGAGCGGCATGATCCTCGACCCCGTGACCATCTCGCCCAACAACACGGTGCAGGAGGCCCTGGACCTCATGTCGGACTTCCGCGTTTCCGGCCTGCCCGTGGTGGAGGACAGCCGCCTGGTGGGCATCCTCACCAACCGCGACGTGCGCTTTGTGGAGGACGCCCAGGCCGTGCGCGTGGCTGAGGTCATGACCAGCGAAAATCTGGTCACCGTGCCCATGGGCACCTCGCTGGAGGAATCCAAGCGCCACCTGCACGAGCACCGCATCGAAAAACTCCTGGTGGTGGACGAGGGAGGCCGCCTGCGTGGGCTGATCACCATGAAGGATATCGATAAGGTGCAGAAATACCCCAATGCCTGCAAGGACGACAAGGGCCGCCTGCGCGTGGGGGCGGCCATCGGCATCGGGCGGGACAGCGAGGCCCGCGCCGAGCAGCTGCTGGAGGCCGGGGCCGACGTGCTGGTGCTGGATTCGGCCCACGGGCATTCGCTCAACGTGCTCAAGGCCATCCGCCAGGTCAAAACTTCCTTCCCCGCCTGCCAGCTGGTGGCCGGCAATGTGGCCACCTACGAAGGGGCCAAGGCCGTGCTGGAGGCCGGGGCGGATACGGTAAAGGTGGGCATTGGCCCCGGCTCCATCTGCACCACCCGCATTGTGGCGGGCGTGGGCGTGCCGCAGGTGACGGCCGTTATGGACGCCAGCCGCGCCGCGCGTGAAATGGGCCGCTGCTGCGTTGCGGACGGCGGCATCAAATTTTCCGGCGACATTGTCAAGGCCCTGGTGGTGGGCGCGCATTCGGTGATGATCGGCTCCCTCTTCGCCGGCACCGAGGAAAGCCCCGGCGAGACCATCCTCTATCAGGGCCGCACCTATAAGATCTACCGCGGCATGGGCTCCATCGACGCCATGAAGGAAGGCAGCTCCGACCGCTACTTCCAGGAAAAAAGCAAAAAACTCGTGCCTGAGGGCATTGTGGGCCGCGTGCCCTACCGCGGCCCGGTCATGGAGGCCATTTATCAGCTCATGGGCGGCCTGCGCTCCGGCATGGGCTATGTGGGCGCGCACAACCTGCGCGAGCTGCACGAGAACACCACCTTCTGCGAAATCTCCCCGGCGGGCCTGCGTGAAAGCCACGTCCACGACGTGGTCATCACCAAGGAGGCCCCCAACTACCGCATCGAAAACTAGGCCCGCGCCCCCTCCGCCAGGAGGGGGCCGCGCAACCTTTTGCCGCTTTCAGGGACGCGAACCATGCCCAGCAAGGTCATCATCATCGACTACGGCTCCCAGGTCACCCAGCTTATTGCCCGGCGCGTGCGCGAGGCAGGGGTGTATTCCGAAATCCACTCCTGCGTTACCAGCGCCGCGCAGGTGGCGGCCATGCAGCCCCAGGCCCTGATCCTTTCCGGCGGGCCCGCCAGCGTGGGCGAGGCCGACGCCCCGGCCCTGGACCCCGGCTTTCTGAATCTGGGCGTGCCCGTGCTGGGCATCTGCTACGGCATGCAGCTTCTGGCCAGACATCTGGGCGGGGAGCTGGCCCAATCCCTGACGCGCGAATACGGCCCGGCCGAGCTCGCCCTTACGGCCCCCTGCGCCCTGTGGGAGGGGGTGGAATCCCCCACCAGGGTCTGGATGAGCCACGGCGACCGCGTGCTCACCCCGCCGCCCGGCTTTGCCGTCACCGGGCGCACCCCCACCCTGGACGTGGCCGCCATGGCCGACGAACAGCGCCGCATCTACGCCGTGCAGTTCCACCCTGAGGTGCACCACAGCGTGGACGGCGAGCGCATGCTCCAGAATTTCCTTTTCAAAGTGGCGGGCATCGCCCCGGACTGGACCATGTCCTCCTTTGTGACGCGCTGCGTGGCCGACATGGCCGCCCAGGTGGGCGACCGCCATGTGGTCTGCGGCCTTTCGGGCGGCATAGACTCCACCGTGGTGGCCGTGCTGCTGCACAGGGCCATCGGCAAGCGCCTGCACTGCATCTTTGTGGATAACGGCCTGCTGCGCGAAGGCGAAGGCCAGGAGGTGGCGGACTGCCTCACCGAGCACTTTGACCTCAACCTCAACGTTGTGCAGGCCCAGGAGCGCTTCCTCTCCCGCCTCAAAGGCGTGGAAGATCCGGAGCAGAAGCGCAAAATCATCGGCCACACCTTTATAGAAATCTTTGACGAAGAAGCGGGCAAGCTGCCGCAGGTGGACTTTCTGGCCCAGGGCACGCTCTATCCGGACGTGATCGAATCCGTATCCCACAAGGGGCCCAGCGCCGTCATCAAGAGCCACCACAATGTGGGCGGCCTGCCGGAGACCATGCAGCTCAAGCTCATTGAGCCCTTGCGCGAGCTCTTTAAGGACGAGGTGCGCAAGGTGGCCGTAGAGCTGGGCCTGCCCGAAAGCGTGGTCTGGCGGCACCCCTTCCCCGGGCCGGGCCTGGCCATCCGCGTGCTGGGCGAGGTGAGCCCGGAGCGGCTGCACATTCTCCGCCAGGCGGACAAAATTGTGCTGGAGGAACTGCGCGCCTCCGGCTGGTACCGCAAGGTCTGGCAGGGCTTTGCCGTGCTGCTGCCGCTGCGCACCGTGGGCGTCATGGGCGACGGCCGCACCTATGAGCATGTGGTGGCCCTGCGCGTGGTGGACAGTGTGGACGCCATGACCGCCGACTGGGCCCGCCTGCCCCCGGAGCTTGTGGCGCGCATTTCCGGCCGCATCATCAATGAAGTCAAGGGCGTCAACCGCGTGGTCTACGACGTGTCCTCCAAACCGCCCAGCACCATCGAATGGGAGTAAGCCCATGTTCGGCATCGGCAGCACGGAACTTCTGGTCATCCTGGTGGTGGCCCTCATTGTGCTCGGGCCCAAGAGCCTGGCCAACGTCTCGCGCATGTTGGGCAAGGCCATGGGCGAATTTCGCCGGGTATCCACGGACTTTCAACGCACCCTTAATGCCGAGGCCGCAGCCGAGGAAGAGCAGCGTAAGGTAAAAGCCGCCAAGGCTCCGGCCGCCAAGGCCGCGACTGAAACCGCCGCTGCGGCAGCGCCCGCGGCCCCCGCTGCAGGCGGGGCCCCGCAGCCTGCGAGTGCGGCGAGCGCGACCATTGACGTGGCGCCGCCCCCGGCGGAATCGGCCGCGGCCACGCCTGTCGGCGCGCCGGAAGCCGGCGTGCCTGCGCCCCCGCCGGACAGCCCCCTGGCCGCAGCTCTGGCCCAGACCAGGGCCCAGGCTGCCGCAGCCGAGGGCCCTGCCGCAGCCGACCCCGCCGCCACAACCCAGACGCAGCCAGACGCGGCGCACGGCGGCAAGGCATGAGCGAGCAGAAGCCTTTTTCTCCCGACGCAACGGAACCGACGCCGACCGCTGCCCCCGGCGCGGGCGACGCGCCCGCGAGGCGGCCCGACGGCGAAGCCGGAGCGGCCGTTCCCGACGAGGCCGCAACGGCGGGAACTTCCTTCACGGGCCAGGAGGCGACCGCCCCTGCGCCACGCTTTGCCATGCCGGATTTTGTGGCCGCGGCCGCAGGCGGGCCCGCTGCGGAAGGCACTGCCCCGCGGCAGGAAGCCCCCGCGGCTTCTGCCGCCGCCGGGCCTGCCCTTGCCGCTGAAGCCGCGCAGGCCCCCACCGCCCCAGCAATCGCGGCGGATGCAGACGCGGCGGCCGTGACCGCCGCCGGGCAGCCCGCCTCTGCCGACGACTTTGCCGACGCCCTGGCCGTACCCCAATGGCAGCCGGACGCAGCGGAGCAAACGGCAACCGAAGCGGCGGACGCCGCCCCCCCCACAGAGGCAGCGGGCAATCCGCCCCCGCCGCCCAACGCCCCGCCCCCGGCCGAACTCACGGACGACAGCGGCCTGCCCGCCCCGCAAGAAGGGGAAAAACCCGGCGCGCCGGACGACACGCCCATGAGTCTGATGGACCACCTGGGCGAGCTGCGCGGGCGCCTGGTGCGCTGCTGCATTGCCGTGGGCCTGGGCTTTCTGGCCTGCTGGGCCGTGGTGGACCCCATTTTCAACGCTCTGGTGGATCCCTTGCTGGCCGTGCTGCCCAAGGGCTCCCACGCCATTTACACCACCCTGCCCGAAGGCTTTTTCACCCGCATGTACATCGCCTTTGTGGCCGGGGTGTTTGTATCCAGCCCGGTCATCTTCTATCAGGTCTGGTCCTTTATCGCGCCCGGCCTGTATGAGGAAGAAAAGCGCTACATCGTGCCCGTGGCCGTGATCTCCGCCCTGTTCTTCACCTGCGGCGGGGCGTTCTGCTACTTCATGGTCTTCCCTTACGCCTTCAGCTTCTTTGTGAGCTTCGCCACGGAAGAAATCGTGGCCATGCCCAAGGTCAGCGATTATCTGAGCTTCGTGCTCAAGCTCATCCTGGCTTTCGGGCTCATTTTTGAAATGCCGCTCTTTGCCCTCTTCCTGGCGCGCATGGGCATCATCACGGCCGCCATGATGCGCAAAGCGCGGCGCTACGCCATCCTCGGCATCTTCATTGTGGCGGCCATCCTCACCCCGCCGGACGTGGTTTCGCAACTGCTCATGGCCTGCCCCATGCTTATCCTCTATGAAATCAGCATCGGCGTAGCCGCCCTTTTTGGCCGCAAAAACGGCAAAAAGGCCGCCGCAGGCGCAGCCGCCGCCGGGGACGACAAAACCGGCCCGCAACCGGCTGGTCCGGAGCAGGCCGGCCAGAACCAGGGCGGCGAGGCACAGACGGAACAGGGGCAGCCCGACTTGGCCGCGCGGCCGGAAGGCGCGCAGCCTGACGCCGAAGCCCAAGCCAAACCCGCCGCCAAACCCACGGAGGACGCATGAACCAGCCCCAGCGCGTGGCCGAGCAATCTCGCGCCAGTGCGGAAACGGCCGTCAACCTGCGCCTGAACCTGGACGGCACGGGCGAGATCGCCGTAGACACCGGCTTCGGCCTCCTGGACCACATGCTCACCCTCACGGCTTTCTGGGCGGGCATGGACCTGCAGCTCCACTGCAAGGGCGACCTCAACGTGGATGCCCACCACACCGCCGAAGACGTGGGCCTGACCCTGGGCCGCGCCCTGCTGGAGGCCCTGGGCGACCGGGCCGGCATCGCCCGCGTGGGCTACGGCCGCGTGCCCATGGACGAGGCCCTGGCCGAAGTGACTGTGGATCTTTCCGGCCGCCCCTGGCTGGAGTGGCGCGGGGGCGAGCTCTTGCCCCCCGTGCTGGCGGGGGAAGAAAAAGACCTCTGGCGCGAATACTACAAGGCCCTGGCCAGCGCCGCCCGTTGCAACCTGCATGTGGAATTTCGCTACGGCCAGAACGGCCACCATTTGCTGGAGTCCGCCGCCAAGGGGCTGGGCCTTGCCCTGGCCCAGGCCGTGCGGCGGCACGGCACAACCGTCCGAAGCACCAAGGGAGGTCTTGACTGATGTCTGCCCCTACCCGTTCCTGGATTCTCCTGGCCCTCTGCCTGGCGTTGGCCCTCGGCGCCTGCAGCCGCCGCCCGCGCAGCACGGCCGAAGTGCCCCGCTCCCTTCCGGCGGCCTTTGCCGTCACGGTGGCGCCCTTTACCCAGCCCATCAACGCCAGCCAGCTCATTGTGGGGCGCATCCCTGAAAACCAGGGCCGCATCACGCCCGAGGATCTGGAGGCCCTCAACCTCCAGCTGCGCCATATCCTCACCGCAGAAAGCAAAAGGCAGTACGCCTTCATCACCGAGCAGGAACTGCCGGCGGACGTCACCACCTTCCACAGCTCGGAGCAGCCTCAGGCCCTGCCCCGCTGGATCGCCTACGGCAAGAAACGGGGCGTGCACTACCTGCTGGTGCCCCAGGTGCTGGACTGGCATCAGCGCGAAGGCTCCAAGGCCGGCGTGACCCGCGCCGCCCATGTGCGGGTGGAATTTTTCCTCCTGCGGGTGGCTGAAGGCGAGGTGGCCTCCCACTCCGTGTATGAAGAACAGCAGGTGGGCCTGGCGGACAACCTGCTCAACATGGGGGCCTTCATCCAGCGGCGCGGCCAGTGGGTCACGGCCGAGGCTCTGGCGGCCGAAGGCATGCGCAAGGCTGTGAAGGATATGGGTTTATGATCATTTTTCCCGCTGTGGACATCCAGAACGGCAAGGCCGTGCGCCTGCGGCGCGGCCGCGCCGAAGACAGCACGATTTTTGCCGAAGACCCCGCAGCCGCGGCCCGCTCCTGGCAGGAACGGGGCGCGCGCTGGCTGCATGTGGTGGACCTGGACGGCGCGTTTGACGGCGCAGCCAGCAGCCGCGCAGTGGTGGGCCGTATCTGCGCGGCCCTGACCATCCCCGTGCAGCTGGGCGGCGGCATCCGCGACCTGGAGACGGCCCGCGCCTACCTGGACGCGGGCGTAAGCCGCTGCATCATCGGCACCCTGGCCCTGGAGCAGCCGGAAACCTTCGCCGCCCTGTGCCGCGCTTTTCCCGGCCGGATAGGCGTTTCTCTGGATGCGGAAGGCGGACGCCTCAAAAGCCGGGGCTGGGTGGCGGACACGGGCCTTACCGTTGACGACGTGCTGCCCCGCCTGCAGGACGACGGCGCAGCCTTCATCATCTATACGGATATCGACCGCGACGGCATGCAGAGCGGCGTCAATCTGCCCGCTCTGGAGCATCTGGCCCAAACCGCGCAGGTGCCGGTCATCGCCGCCGGGGGCGTAGCCACCCTGACGGACGTGCAGCGCCTCTACCCCCTTACCCGCACTACCCGCCTGGCGGGGGCCGTGAGCGGCCGCGCCCTCTACGAGGGCACCCTCGACCTGGAAGAAGCCAACGCCTGGATCGCCGCGCAGGAAAAAGCGTAGAGCGCCGCGGCCCTGCAAAGCCCCGGCGGGCGCTAAAAGCCTTGCCATAGCTATCGAGAATTGTTATTGCTAAAACTCGCAAAGGCCAGCGCAGTTCAACCTTGAAATGCGCGGGCGGCCGCGCTCGCAGACGCCCGCCACAAAGGCGCAAGCACAGCTTTGCTGCGCGGCGAAGCGCCGGAGCGAGCGTCTCGCCCGCCTTGCGGGCAGACGTTCGCAAAGGCAACGGCCACCGGACTGCCGGGAAACTTACGCCGAGGAGGTCACCATGGCCCAGCTCAAGGATTTTGCGCTCTATGACATCGACTGGAACCTGACCCCGGAACACGCCGTGACCATGTATCTGGAATGGGGCAACAACGACTGGCATGCGGAATACCCACCCGTGCGCTCCAAGGACGACGTTTCCCATTATTTTGTGGTGGACAGCTGGCAAGACCCGCCCGTGGTGCGCCTGGTGCGGCGCAATTCCGAGCAGGCCGAGGATCTTATTGTCGTGCCCTTGCCGCAGAACCTGCTGGCGGATTTTTACCAGGCCCACGGTCATTGGCGCGGCGTCAGCGCGCCCACGCCCGCCGTCAAGGCCTGGCTCAGACACGAGCTGGGGCAGGAATAACGCGGCCTTCGCTCTGCGGCGCAGGGCGGCTGCCCGCGCGGCAGAAGCGCCGGAAACCGGACTAGCCAGAGCATTTCGCCCTTGAAACGCTCTGGCCTGCAACCGGTTCCGACGCTTTTTCTGTGTGCAAAAAGCCCTCTGGCGCGCAACGGCGCTGCGCGCCCACAGGTCCACGGCAGGCCCCGCCCGCTGTGGACCGCTATTTTTTTGCTGCCCGCGCGGCCATAACCTCGCGCTCGCGGGCGGCTTTTTCCGCCTCGGCGCGGCGCTGGCGCTTGATTTTTTCCAGCCGGACGCGCTGGGCCTTTTCGCGCTGTTCCCTGGCCTGTTCCAGCAGTTTTTCCCGCTTGCGGTCAAAGGTCAGGGTGGTGCGCAGGGCGGCCACGCCCAGGGCAATAACGCTGACAATAAGGATAAGCACCTTCTGGATGGACCACTGGTCCGCGCCCAAGATTCGTTTGAGCCAGCCCAGGCCCAGGGCGTCGCCCCAGAAGACCACCACGGGCACGCCGATAAAGCAGAGCAGCAGGCCCACGGCCTCCACCCAGATGAAAGTGCGGGCCATGGTCAGGCCAAAAAGGGTGCCGTCCCGCACCATGCGCAGGGTTTGCAGGCGCTTGCGCAGCTCGCGCAGCAGCTCCGCCAGGCGTGGGGTTTCGGCCTGCACGCGCTTGAAGGATTCCGCCTCGCGAAAGTTGCAGGCAAAGGCGCGGTTGATGACGCCCGCAGCCGCGTTGAACTCCCGGCTGAAGTCGCGCAGGGCCGTGGGGAAGGGGAACCAGGAGGCCTCGTCGCGGATCTCCTGCAGAATGTCCAGGTAGTATTTGTAGCGGTTGCGCAGGTCTTCCACCTGCTGCTCAATGGCCGCGTCCAGTTCTTTTTCCAACGTGGGGCGATCTTCCACGACCTTAAGAAAGGCCAGATAGTTGCTGACGTTGGAAAGGGCCTCCAGCTTGCCCAGGCTCTCGCCCAGCTGGAGCTGCACGGGATGGTCGGCGGGGAACCAGGCGTCCAGGCGGGCGCGCAGATCGTTGATGCAGACGCGCTCGGCCTCGGCCTTTTTGCGGGCCTCCTCCCACAGGTCGTAGAGGGCGGAAAGGATGAGCAGACGGCCGCGCTCCAGGGCGGGGTCGATAAGCACGCGGTTGAAGTAGGCCGGTTCTTCCCGCACCAGCTTGACGATCTGATCCAGCACCGGCTCGGTAAAGCCCATTTTGACCTTGCAGACAATGCCCCGGTATTTGGCCTCGCGCCATTGGGGCATAACCCGCCACACCTGGGCATACTGCTCAATGGCGGAGCCGAACTGCCCCTGCTCCTCGGCCAGCCGGGCCTGCAGAAATTCGTTCCAGGTCTGCAGGGCCGGGGAAGGGGTCAGGGCCGCCGCCTCCCGAAAGCTGTCCAAGGCGCGCCCTGGCTCGCCCCGCTCCACCTGGGCAAAGGCCAGCACCATGCGCAGGCGCGGGTCGCGCTGGTGGCGGGCAATGGTCTGGACGATCCGTTTTTCCAGGTCGCCCAGACCTTCGGGCGCGGTGCTGGCCAGGGCGTCCAGCAGTGCCCAGGCCGGGCTGTCGTCCCGGGCGGGGGTTTCCCCTTCCAGGTCCGGGTCGTGGCTGCGGTAGAGCCAGCGCCGGGGCACATTACGCAGCTGGCAGGCGCCGTTGAGGTCCAGCACGGCCTCCAGCACCGTGGCCGCCGGGTCGCCCCCGGCAAGCAGCGCGGCGTAGGCCGCCACGCCCTTCGCCGCCAAGCCCTGTTCAATCTGCCGAAAGCCCTCGTTGACGGCTTCCAGATCCATTTCCGCCAGCCTGTCCCAGACCGCGGGGCGGCTGGGCGGGCTGGTCCGCGTGGGGCATTGGGCGGCCTCGTGGCTGTGCACGCCGCAGTAGAAGCAGCCCACGCCGTTGCCTGCGGTGAGCTGCCCTGGCATGAGCAGGGGGATGGAGCGGCCGCTGAGACTGTTTTCGTCCAGCAGCACGTTGCACCAGTTGTCCACAGACATCTGCTCGCCCGTGTAGCGCAGATCCTGCACCGTAAAGCCCTCGCCCAGCAGATAGGCATTGCGGTAGCTCAGGTAGGGAAAATCGGGCATGAGGTTATCCCATTGCAGGCCGATTTTCTTGGGCAGGTCGATATTAAAATTGAGATTGTTGCGGTCCGCCACCACGCAGACGCAAGGCCAGTAACCCCCTTCGCTGTGTTCCTTGTCAAAGCTGTGCAGATAATCGCGCAGAAAAGTGCGCAGCATGAGCAGGTTTTCCAGCGCCAGCATGACAAAGGTTTCGTGGACGATGGACTTGATCTTGAGGTGCTGCAGCAGGGTCTCCAGCCTTTTGAACATGGCGCTCCAGCCGCTCTGAAAGGCTTTGTCCACCGGGCTGCCCAAGGGGTGGAGAATGGCGAACCAGGATTGGGTGGAGGCGTAAGGCATGCGCACGTCCACCACCATGCCGGACCAGTCAGCGGCGGCCATGCCCTGACGGGCGGCGTGGCGCTCAAAGCTGATGCCCGGCAGGGTGTTTTTGCCTTCCCGGCTTTTGGGGTGCACCCAAACGTCCAGCTTGTCCGTGACCAGCATTTCCTGGTTCTGCAGGGCCGCGTCCAGCAGCACGTTGGCCTCTTGCCGCCGGCCCAGCTGCAGCCGCCCCGGCATGAGCTCAATGCCCGCCGAAAGCTCGTTGAAATTGCCCCAGACCTGCAGCCGCGCCAAGGCCAGAAAGACGTCGTCGGTAAAAAAGAACCACAGGGCCTGTTCCGAGGCCGCGCCCACCTGCATGCCGCCGTAGTTGAGCAGGGTCTGCCCCACGGCCGGGGCGAGCTCCCCCTGCCAGCAGACCCAGAGCACATGACCCATGGCGCTCATGCGCACTTCCCGGCATTCCGGCAGACGGGCCAATAATTGCGATAACTGCGCCATGCACACTATCCTTTGAAAACCGACCGAAAAAGGTTAGGATGCGGCTCCGCAATCAGGCTCCCGGCGCGGCCCCCCGTGCCGTTGGCCGCAACCCAGGCGGTAGCCATGGATATAAACAAAACGCTGCAGGAACTCAAAGCCCGCCCCGGCTTTGCCGAGCATGTGGGCATGATGCTGGTGCACAACGGCGTGGTGCGCGCCTGGTCGCGCAAGGACCACAGCCCCGTAACCAAAGTGCGCGTCACCCCGGACAGGGCCAGAATAACCGCCATCTGCCAGGAAATGGCGCAACGCCCCGGCATCTTCGCCATCCTGGCCGAAAGCGCCGAGGGCCTGCTGCGCCCCGGAGACGACCTGCTCTTTCTGGTGGTGGCCGGCGACATCCGCGAACACGTCAAGGCCACCTTTGCCGAGCTGCTGGACAGAGTCAAAGCCGAGGCCGTCATCAAACAGGAATATGGCCAGGACTGACCGCCGCCCTTCCTCCACGGGGGAAACGCGGGACGCGCCGGGGCAGACGCCCCTGCCGGTCTTATCGGCCGGCGGGCGCGGAACTTGACGGCGCTTCCAGCAGGGCGCGGGCGTAGTCCGCGCCGTTGAAGGGGCGCAGATCTTCCAGCTTTTCGCCCAGGCCCACATAGGTGATGGGCAAATGGTGCTGCATGGCCACGGCAATGGCCACGCCGCCCTTGGCCGTGCCGTCCAGCTTGGTCAGAATAAGCTCGTCCACCCCGGCGGCTTCCTTAAAGAGCTTGACCTGGGAAAGGGCGTTCTGCCCCGTGGTGGCGTCAATGACCAGAATGCTGCGGTGCGGCGCGCCGGGATGCTTCTTGCCCAGCACCTGGCGAATCTTGGAGAGCTCCTCCATCAGATTGACCTTGGTTTGCAGGCGGCCCGCCGTATCCACAAAAAGCACGTCCACCCCTTCCTTCACGGCGCGTTCCACGGCCTCGTAGGCCACAGCCGCGGGGTCCGACCCCGCCTGGCGGGCGTGGAACAGCGCCCCCACCCGCTCGGCCCAGACCTGCAGCTGCTCTATGGCCGCAGCGCGGAAGGTGTCCGCCGCGGCGATCATGACCTTTTTGCCCTGCATGCGCGCCCGATAGGCCAGCTTGGCGATGGTAGTGGTTTTGCCCACGCCGTTGACGCCGATCATGAGCACCACTTCAGGCGGATTGACGGCCGCAATGCGCCGGGGTGCGCGGAAAATGTCCTCCAGCTCGGCCTTGAGCAGCTCGCGCACGCCTTCCGATTGGGTGACCTTTTCTTTGCGGGCGCGCTCCTTAAGGCGCTCCACCAGCTCCAGCGCGGGCTCGTAACCCAGGTCGGCCATAATAAAGAGCTCTTCCAGCTCTTCCCAGAAGGCTTCGTTGAGCTCGCCGTGCCCGGCAAAGAGCGTATCCAGCCCACGGGCCAGCTGCTCCCGCGTGCGGCTGAGCCCTTCGCTGATCTTCAGGAACAGGCGGCTGCGTTCGTCCTCCTCGTCCTCCAGGTCCAGGGCCAGGGCCAGGCGGTACTGGAGCTCGGAGCGGAATTCCTCCACCAGCCTGTAGTCCATGCGGGCGAGCCAGTCCTGAAAATCCCGCACAAAGGCCTGAGCTTCGGCCTCAGGCGCGTCCAGGGCCCGCAACAGAAAAAACAGCCGCCGCCACAGCGCGTCTCCGGCTTCTTCCACGCCCTCCAGCACAATGCCCAGCCAGACGGAAAGGCGCGGCGCGGCCGCGCGCAGGCGCAGGGTCAGGGCGGCCTCTTCCTCCGTGGGCGCTGCGGGGGCCGCGGTCTGCACCCCGCCACTTTCAGGCGCGCCCGTGGGGGCCGCGCCCCCAGCGCTGGGTTTTGCCGCAGCGGATTTTTCCTGGGCGCGTTCGTCCGGCATGGCCGGTGCAGCTTCTGTGACCGCATCAGGGGACGCATCCGGAGCCGCGTCCGGGGTCGCCGCCGGGGCTGCGCCCTCCGGCCCGTTGCCGAATATTTTTTTGATGGCGCTGAAAAATCCCATACCGCTCTCCCTCTATAGCTGCGCGCGGGGCCGCGCCCCGGCGTCTGGATTTATACGTCCGTCTTGTCCGCAGGCCTCGCGGCTACAGGCTGGCTGGCGGCCGCAGCCGCACTTTCTGCAGGGCCGTTCAGGGTCGCCAGCACATCTTCCAAAGCGTGCAGGCACTGCTCCACCGCCAGGGCCGGGGCCGCGCAGTCCGGATCGTTGAGCGCCGCCTGCATGGCGGCGGCCGCCGCGGCCAGGCGCTCCGCACCCACGGCCGGAGCCGCCTTTTCCAGCACCTGCCCCAGCCGGCAGAGACCCGCCGCGTCCCCCTCCTCAAACAGGCGGCCCAACAGGGACGGCGCGTGGGCAAAGGTCTGGCCGAACAGCGCGGCCGTCACCCGCCAGGCTTCGGGCCTGCGCCGGGCAAAGGCCCGCCCCAGGGCCGGGCTGATCACGGCCCCGGCGCTCAGGGCGTCGTCTGCGGCCGCAGCGGCCGAGCGGTCCGCTTCAGGCGCGGCCGTCCCCGCAAGGCTCTCTGCGGCCGCAGCCGCGGCAGGCTCCTGCGCGGCTGTCGCTCCGACCACGCCCATAAGGGCATCCCCACGGTTCCGCCGCACCAGGCCGCGCAGGCGATCCAGATCGCCCCACTGCCAGAGCAGCAGCGCAAGCACGCCCGTGGCAAACAGGGCCGTGAGCGCAAAGCGCCAGACCTCCCGCCGGGCCTTCTGGGCCAGATCCTCGTCGCTCACCCGGGGCGAAAGGTACACTTCCACGGAGCCCACCACCCGGCCTTCCATCTTCAAGGGATTCATGCCCTGCACGCTGTCTTCGGTAATTTCGTCGTCCCAGGGCACGGGTTCCCACTGGTAGTTGCGGCGCTGACCTTCCAGCATGCCCCGCGCGGTCTGCACCTTGATGGCGTAGATGGATTCGTCCTCCATGGCGGCCATGACAATGGTGCGGGCGGTAAGCTCGTCCAGCTCCCAGGCGGGCAGGGAAAGCAGGGCCGCCAGCTGGGCCGCCATGCGGCCCGCATCGCCGCTCAGGCGGTTGGCGGTCTCCTCCTTGTCGGCATTGATGTTCCAGACGCCCAGAAGCAGAAACAAAAGCAGACCCGCGCCCCAAATGATCAGGGCCAGTCGGCGTCGTCTGACGGCAAAAATGTGGCGCATGGCAGTCACCGCCGGGGGGACGGCCCCCCGCATTTCCTTGAATTATAAATGCGCCCGCTCGCGCACCCGCGCGCACAGGGCAAGCATGTCTCCATCCCGCAGGGCCAGCAGACACAAGGCCCAGGCCGTCACGCCGCCGGCCACGGACAAGGACAGGGCCAAAGCCAGGGCTGGACCCGCCGCCGAAGACCAAACCTCCGCGGCCAGCATCAGCGCCCGCGCCGCCAGGCCCGCGGCCAGGGCGGCCAGCCCCTGTCGCAGCAGCGCTGCCCCGCCGGGCAGGCAGGCGGCCAGACCGACCGACGCCCCGCCGCGTTGCAGAGCTCCAACCAGCGTGCGCAGCAGCAGGCCTGTCTGTACCCAGAGCCCCGCGCCCGCAGCCAGGGGCGGCGCAAGAGCGGGGGCCAGGGGCAACAGCCCGGCGTCGCAACTATGTACCAGCGCGGCCCCCACCGCAAGGGTGGCCGCCACGGCGGCCAGGGCGCTCAGGGCCGTGCGGCGCTCTTCGCCCAGGGCGTTGCAGGCCGCCAGCAGAGAGCGATTGCAGGCCAGGGCCGGCAGCCCGGGCAGGGAGGCGGCCAGCGCCAGCCAGGTGGCCTGCGCGGCCGCCGCGTCAAACGCGCCGTGGCAGAACAGGCCCCGCACCAGGGGCGCGCCCACGGCCCACAGCCCGGCGGTGGCGGGCAGACTGAGCAGCAGGGTCAGGCGCAGGGCCGTGCCCAGGGCCGCCGCAAAATCCGCATAGCGCCCTTCCGCCGCCAAAAGGCTCAGGGCGGGCAGGCTGGCCGTGCCCAGGCACACGCCCACCAGGCCCAGGGGCAGCTCCAGCAGGCGCTCCGCATAATACAGGCTCGCCACCAGGCCCGGCGTCAGGCTTGAGGCCAGGGCCGCCGCCGCCAGCAGGCAGAGCTGCGGCGCGCAGGCCCCCGCCAGCCCGGCGGGCGTGCCGGAAAGGCAGCGCCAGGCCATCCGGCCCGGCCGCACAGCGGCCTGAGAAGCGTGCGCGCCAGTCTGAAAAGCAGACGCTCCGGCCTGACGCCCGCGCACGGCGCGCCGCGCGCCCCACCAGAGCAGACCCCACTGGACCAGGCCCGCGCAGCTCATGCCCAGGGCAAAGGCCGGGCCCGGCGGCAGGGCCCCCAATGCGGCGGCCCCGGCAAAGGCCAGCGCCGTCGCGTTAAACAGCACGGGCGAAAGCCCCGGCAGCCGAAAAAGCCCCAGGCTGTGCAGCAGGGCCGTGCCCAGGGCCGCCATGCCCGCGGCCAGCCCGTAGGGCAGGCACAGGCGCAGCAAAAAGACCGCCCGCTCCCGTTCCGGCCCGGCAAAGCCCGGCGCGAGGCCCGCCATTATCCAGGGCGCGGCCGCCACGGCCAGCAGGGTCAGCAGGGTCAGCGGCAGGCCCAGCCGCACGGCCAGGGCGCGGCCCACCTGCCCAAGGCAGACCCGGCCCGCCGCCGTATCCGGGCGGCACTGCCGCACCAGGGCCGCCGTGAGGCTCATGGAAAGGGAACCTTCCCCCAGCAGACGGCGCAAAATGTGCGGCAGCCGCAGGGCGGCGGCCAGGGCGTCCGCCGCGGGCCCGCTGCCCGCAAGCCAGGCCATGCTCATATCCCGGAGCAGCCCCAGCAGGCGCGAGGCCAGGGCATAGCCGCCCAGCCGGGCCGCCGTGCGGGCCAGGCCCGTCGGCGGGGCCGCGGCCGCCGCCAAAGGCTGTGGATATTCCGTCACAAGCCGCTCCGTGCTGTCCTTCACGGGGCCTCCCCGCGCCAGAAACGTGTGCCCGCCCCTTGGCAACCGCGTCGCTCAGGGCGCGCCTCTGCCGCTGAACTCCCAAGGCCGGAGCTCAGGGCCAGGCCTCAGGGCCGGTGCGGATCGGGCTCCATTTTCCAGGCGGCCACGGCCGCGCGCACCAGGCGGTCGCGCTCTTCCGGCAGCGCCTTGAAATCCTCGGCAAAAACGTGGATGCGGGTGCCGCCGCGCGGGGCGAACAGCCCTTTGACCCGGCACCAGCAAGGGTCCATGAGGGCGCGCAGATCGTCCAGCACCGTATTGGTGATGGTTTCCATAAACGACTGATGGTTGCGGAAGGCGAACATATAGAGCTTGAAGCTCTTGGATTCCACGCAACGCTGGTCCGGGATGTATTCCACCGTGATGGTCCCGCTGTCGGGCTGGCCGGTCACGGGGCAGAGCGAAGTAAATTCCGGAAAGGTGAAGCTGACCACATAGGGGCGCTGCGGAAAACAATTGGGAAAGGACTCCAGCAAAGCGACGCTGGGGCCGCCTTCCGGGGCGTGCAGGCGACCGGAACCGAGGATTTTGAGCTCCCCGGTGCGGTCCTGGCTGCGGCTGGTCATGGGCAAACTCCTTACGCTGATCGTACCGCGCCCCACGGCGCGGCCGCACGCCGCCTGCAATGCACGGCGCGTTCCCACCCTTGTAACCCATCGCGCTTGCGGCTACAATGTGGGAATACGTCCGTCGCGGCGCGCCCCCTGACGCCGCCTCCGCAGTTGAGGAACACGCATGAACATCCGTCTGCACATCCACGCCTGCGCGCCGGGGCAGTGTCTGCCCCTGCTGCCGCCCGCCGCCCTGGATGCGGCCTGTTGCCCCGGCCACGGCCTGCTGGCCCCGGAACCCTGGGCCTTGCCCCGGCTGGACGTGGGCACAAGCCTCCACGGGGCCTGCGGCACGCCGCTTTTCCAAATTACAGGCCGCATCTGGCTGCCCACGCCGCCCACGGGCGAAAGCCTCCCTGCCGCCCACTGCCCGCTGCTCACGGCCCTGGCCGACCTGCCCGCAGGCCCGCTGGAGCTCGCCCCCCGCAAGGAGGGCCTGAGCCTGGCCTGGGTGACCCTTTCGGACAAAGGCTCGCGCGGGCAGCGCGAAGATCTGAGCGGCCCGGCCATTGCCGCCGCCGTGGGCGCGGCCCTGCCCCTCTGCCACTGCCAGGGCTTTCTGCTGCCGGACGAACCGGCGGAGCTGCGCGCCCTGCTCACGGATCTGGCCCTGAACCAGGGCTACGACCTCATCTGCACCACCGGGGGCACCGGGCTTTCCCCGCGCGACGTCACCCCGCAGGTCACGGCGGCCCTGCTGGACGTGCCCCTGCCGGGCTTTACCCAGGCCATGCTGGCCGCCAGCCTGGCCAAAACGCCCCACGCCGTCATCTCGCGCGCGGCCGCGGGCGTGCTGGGCCGCAGCATTGTCGTCAACCTGCCGGGCAGCCGCAAGGCCGTGGTCGAAAACCTGGCCGCCGTGCTGCCCGCCCTGCCCCATGCCCTGGCCAAACTGCGCGGAGACCCCGCCGACTGCGGCGGATAACCCCCAATCCCCCGCGCCGCCGCGCCAACCGTTGCGGCACTACCCAGCGCCCCCACTGCGTCAAGGAGAACCCAGCATGCGCCTTCTGCCGTCATCCGGCTTCACTCTGTCCACCCCTTTCGGCCAGTTCGGCGACATCTGCCGCATGGTCAAGATAGAGCATTCCGTCTTCGCCCTGCCCTACGCCTGGGCCGGGGCCTTCCTGGCGGCCAAAGGCCTGCCCTCCGCGCGCGCGCTCATCTTTCTGACCCTGGCCATGGTGGCGGCGCGCTCCTTTGCCATGGCCTTCAACCGCCTGGCGGATCTGCCCTTTGACCGGGACAACCCCCGCACCTGCGACCGCCCCCTGGTCACCGGCGTCATCAGCACCCGGCAGACCTGGGCCTTCATCGCGCTCATGGCCCTGATCTTCATTGCCTGCTGCGCGGCGCTCAACACGGTCTGCCTGTGGCTCTCCATCCCCGCCCTGCTCTTTGCCGCGGCCTACAGCCTGCTCAAGCGCTTTACCCCCCTTTGCCACTTCTGGCTGGGGGCCACCCTGGGCCTGGCCCCCCTGGCGGGCTGGCTCTCCGTAAACCCCGCCGCCCTGGGCCTGCCTGCCATCCTGCTCTTTTTTGCCGTCACCTTCTGGGTGGCCGCCTTCGACATCTACTACGCCTTTCAGGATCTGGAATTCGACCAGGCCTTCGATCTTCACTCCGCGCCCGCCGACTACGGCCCGGATGCGGCCCTGCTGCTGGCGGCCTTCGCCCACACCATGACGGCCATCTTCCTGCTGCTTACGGGCTGCGCCGCCGGGCTTGCCTGGCCCTGGTACGTCCTCTGGGCCGGCATTGTCGTTCTGCTCTTCGTGGAGCACCGCCTCATGCGGCCCCAGGACCTGCGCTATGTGAACACGGCCTTCTTTACCCTCAACGGCATTATCTCGCCCGTGGTGCTGGCCGGCGTGCTGCTGGGCATCTATATGTAACAAAAACGCGCGGCCCCGCCTGGGGAAGGAGGACAACATGGAGCAGGCCCTGCGCATCTGCCCCCTCTTCGGCGGCATGACGCCGGAGGAAGCCCGCCGCTGCCTCGCCTGCAGCGGGGCCGCCATTACCGCCCACGCCAAAGGCAGCCTTATTTTCGGCGAAACGGACCCGCCCGCCCGCCTGTACGTCCTGCTGGAAGGCGCAGTGAGCGTCTGCCGCGAATCCGCCCAGGGGCGGCGGGCGGTCATGGCCCACATCGACCAGCCGGGCGACCTCTTCGGCGAGGTCTACGTCTTCCTGGGCCAGGCCAGCTACGGCTGCAGCGTGCTGGCCGAAAGCCCGGCCCGCGTGCTGGGCATCCCCGGCCGCTTCTTTTACGCCACCTGCGAAAAAGGCTGCACCGTACACGCCCGCATGATCCGCAACATGCTGGGCATCTTCGCCCACAAGGCCCTCTCCCTCACCCGGCGGGTGGCCCTGCTCTCCTCCGGCAGCCTGCGCCGCAAACTGGCCGGGCTCCTTCTGGAACGCCGCCGCCCAGACGGCAGCCCCATTCCCGGCATGAACCGCGAACAGATGGCCGAATTTCTGGGCGTGACCCGCCCCTCCCTCTCCCGCGAGCTGGCCGCCATGCGCGACGAAGGCCTCCTGGAACTGCACGGCAGGCACATCCGCCTGCCCGACCCCGCCGCCCTGCGCCGCCTCTGCGAATACCCGGAGTAGCGTAGTTTTACGGAAAAATCAGTGGGGGGAAGGGGGGACTTTTGTGAACAAAAGTCCCCCCTTCCCCCCACACCCCCCATCCCCTTCAAAAAACGTTACCCTGCACAGCTGCCGCAGCAGGCGTACCCTGACCATGAGTACCCCGTGCGCTGCCATTCCGGCAGGCTTTCCCCGGCGGTTGCGAGCGGCGTAAAAGGGCGCGGTCGCGTGCACGGCGCAGCCCAAACGCAACAGAAACGCCGCCGTACCCGCAGGGCAAACCAGCCGCCGGTCTGGGCACTGCCTGCGGCCAGGCTCCCGGAACCACGACAATCCGCACCAAAAACTTTTTTCACATTTTTCGCCTCCCGTAACAATTGTTACGGAACCCTGGCCCTCCCCCTGCTACAACAACATCGTCAGGCAAGAGCATTTTTCACCCTGAAACGGCAAGGAGGGCTCTATGCAACGCCTCTTCAAGAATCTGGAATACGCCGCCCCGCTGCCCCTGGCGGCGCAGGTGGAGTGCCGCCCCGGTCAGATCGCCAGCAAGACACTGGTGCAGAATCCGGCCGTGGGCCTGACCCTGTTCGCCTTTGACGCGGGCGAGGAAATCAGCAGCCACACCTCCACAGGCGACGCCCTGGTGCAGGTGCTGGAAGGCGCGCTGGAGGTGACCATAGCCGGGACAACGCAGCCCGTGCGCGCAGGCGAGGTTATCGTCATGCCCGCGGGCCAGCCCCATGCCGTGCGCGCCCTGGAGCGCAGCGCCATGCTGCTGACCGTCATTTTTGCCCCCGAAGCCGGGAAGTAGCCACCGTACAACGAACGCCCGCCGCCCCCCCTGGCGGGCGCGCAACCTCCGCCGCGCGGAGCGCAAGAGGAAAATATTATGAGCAACGCCATGTTCTGTTATCAGTGTCAGGAAACCGTAGGCAACAAGGGCTGCACCCAGATGGGCGTGTGCGGCAAAAAGCCCCGCACCGCCGCCCTGCAGGACGCCCTGGTTTACGCCACCAAGGGCCTGGGCGAGGTGACCACCAGCCTGCGCGCCCAGGGCGCAGCTGTGGACCACGCCGTGGACCGCCTGGTGACGGGCAATCTTTTTGCCACCATCACCAACGCCAACTTTGACGACGACATCCTGGCCCGGCGCGTGCGCGAAACCTGCGCCATGACCAAAAAGCTGCGGGCCGGCCTCGCCGACGCCGCGGGCCTGACCGACGCCGCCCTGTGGGAAGCCGGGGACGACGAAGCCATCCTGGCCAGGGCCGCCGCCGTGGGCGTGCTGGCCACCCCGGACGACGACGTGCGCTCCCTGCGCTGGCTCATTACTTACGGCCTCAAGGGCATGGCCGCCTACGCCAAGCACGCGGACGTGCTGGGCCGCCACGACAAAGGCCTGGACACCTTCATGCAGAAGGCCCTGGCCCAGACCCTGGACAACAGCCTCAGCGTGCCCGACCTGGTCAATCTGACCCTGGAGACGGGCAAGGCCGGCGTCACGGCCATGGCCCTGCTGGACGCGGCCAACACCGGGGCTTACGGCCATCCGGAAATCACCAAGGTGGACATCGGCGTGGGCAACCGGCCCGGCATCCTCATCTCCGGCCACGACCTGCGCGACCTGGAAATGCTGCTGGAGCAGACCGAAGGCACGGGCGTGGACGTGTATACCCACGGCGAGATGCTGCCCGCCCACTACTATCCGGCCTTCAAGAAATACAGCCACTTCAAGGGCAACTACGGCAACGCCTGGTGGCGGCAGAAGGAAGAATTTGAGAGCTTCAACGGCCCTGTGCTGCTGACCACCAACTGCCTGGTGCCGCCCAAGGAAAGCTATAAGGACCGCATCTACACCACGGACATCGTGGGCTTTCCCGGCTGCAAGCATATTCCCGGCGAAGTGGGCGAGCGCAAGGACTTTTCCGCCCTCATCGCCCACGCCAAGGCCTGCCCGCCGCCCACGGAGATCGAGCGCGGCCAGATCGTGGGCGGCTTTGCCCACAATCAGGTGCTGGCCCTGGCCGACAAGGTGGTGGCGGCCGTCAAATCCGGCGCCATCAAGAAGTTCGTGGTCATGGCGGGCTGCGACGGCCGGGCCAAGTCCCGCTCCTACTATACGGAATTTGCCGAGGGCCTGCCCAAGGATACGGTGATCCTCACGGCGGGCTGCGCCAAATACCGTTACAACAAGCTGGATCTGGGCGACATCGGCGGCATCCCCCGCGTGCTGGACGCCGGGCAGTGCAACGATTCTTACTCCCTGGCCGTCATTGCCCTGAAGCTCAAGGAAGTTTTCGGCCTGGAGGACGTCAACGACCTGCCCATTGTCTACAACATCGCCTGGTATGAGCAGAAGGCCGTCATCGTGCTGCTGGCCCTGCTGGCCCTGGGCGTGAAGAACATCCACCTGGGCCCCACCCTGCCCGCCTTCCTCTCGCCCAACGTGGCCAAGGTGCTGGTGGAGCAGTTCAACATCGCGGGCATCACTACCCCGCAGGACGACCTCAAGGCCTTCTTCGGCTAAGCGCATGCCGCCCTTGAGGACATATGTTCCCAAGGGCGGCAAAACGCGCGCGCCAGCGCGCGACCGCGCGGCAAAAAGCCGTAAAAACGCCGCTCAGGGCAGGGACAGAGGACGCGCCCTGAGCGGCGCAAACCGCACTTCCACCTCATTGCGGCCGGGGAAGCGCCGATTTTCATACCCCCACCCCAGCCGGGCGGAGAGCTTCTCAATAAGCCCGAGGCCGAGGCCGAAGCCCATATCGCCCGCCGCATCCCCTTCCCGCGCCATATAGTTGACCACCGTGACGCTGCCGCCGTGCTGGCGGATATGGACAATGCCCCGCAAGGTGTGCTGCAGGGCGTTGCGCACCACATTGCCCAGCACAATGCGCACGGCGGCTTCCGGCAGCGGGGCCGCCCAGGGCGAAGTTTCCACCACCACATCCAGTTTCTTTCCCGCGCAGAGGTACTGCGATTCGTTCACAACCTCCTGCGTCTGCGCGGCCAGGTCCACCATGCCGGAGGGCGGCAGCTCCGTCACGTCGCGTCCCAGCCAGAGGAGCGTTTCCACCAGGTGGCGCATGGTGCGGCCCGCGCGCTCAATGCGCCGCAGAATGTCCTTTTCCGTCTCCCGGACGCTGCCGTGGCGGTCCATAATCTTGTGCAGCAGCTCGGCGGAAGCCAGCACCACGCTGATGGGCGTGCGCAGCTCATGACTGCTGTACTGCAAGAACAGCCGCTCCCGCTCCAGGCTCCGGTGCTCCGCCGTAAGGCTGTTCCGGATAAGCCCGGCCAGACGGTTGAGCTCCGGATAAAAAAAGTCCAGCGGCGTTTCCTTAAGCCCGCTTTCGTTGAGCGACGCCGCCCAGGCGGACAAAGCCCTGGCCGGGCGCGACACCCGGCGGATGATCAGCCAGGTAAACAGGCACAGCACCACCAGGGTTACGGCGCTGACCCCCAGCAGGGTGCGCAGGGTTTCACGCATCTGGCGGCCCACCAGGGGCGAGGCCGTTTCCGGCGTCAGGCGCTGGCGCACATAGTAGTCGCGCCCGCCCTCGCGCACCCGCATGACGAAGTTGAATTCCTTGGGCGGCGCGGGCCAGCGCGCCAGATCGTATTTGTAGAGCTCCCCTTCCCGCAGGGGGGGCGCAAGGTTGGCCCGCACCTCGGCGGGCAGGTTTTCCCAGGAGGACGCGATCTGCAGACCGTTAACTTCCAGCAGCCCCCGCCCTGGGCCTTCCGGCATGGCCGCCACAAAGCTGCGCACCGAGCGCGCCAGATTGGACGAGGTAACGCTGTCGAGCCCTTTGCCGAAAAAGTTGAGGGCCAGCAGGGCGTAGCCCAGCATGATGAGCAGGGCCACGGCCAGAAAGGTCAGGCCCAGAGACCAGGTCAGGCTTACATTGCGCGTCATCAGTCTTCCTCCCGGCGCAGGGCTACGCCGTGCCCGGCCACCGTATGCAACAGCTTGGGGGTAAAGGCCGCGTCAACCGCGCGCCGCAGATGGAAAAGATGGACCTTGAGGCTGTCGCTGTCCGGCGCGTCCTCGCCCCAGACGTCGCGCAGCAGCTTCTGCCGGCTGACCACCTGGGGCGCGCGGCGCAGCAGCGCCTCCAGCAGCCGCCAGCCGGTGGGCGAAAGCGGCACGCTGCGCCCCTGGCGCGTTACCGTGCGGGCTTCCAGGTCCATGACCAGGTCGGCATAGCGCAGCACCCGGACCTGCCCGCTGCGCCGCTGGGCCAGGGCCCGCAGCCGGGCCGCCAGCTCCCGCAGCTCAAAGGGCTTGACCAGATAATCGTCCGTCCCCACGGCAAAGCCGGCCAGCTTGTCCTCCAGGCGCTCCCGCGCCGTCAGCATGAGCACGGGGGTGTCGTTTCCCTCGCGGCGCAGCCGTTCGCACAGGGAAAGGCCGTCCAGAAGCGGCAGATTGAGATCCAGCATGATCGCGTCGTACTCGTTGCCCAAGGCCAGCCGCAGACCGGCGGACCCCGTGGCCGCGTAGTCGCAGAGCACGGATTCCAGCTCCAGATATTCCACTATGGTGGTGGCCAGATCCACATCGTCCTCCACCAGCAGCGTCTGCAACATGCGCGCTCCTTACTGCCCCTGCGGCTGGCGCAAAGGTTCGTAGCGCCCGCCCATGGCCTTGTAGACGTCGTTTTCCCACGTCAGCCGGCTGTAGCGGGCCTCCAGGGCGGAAAGGGCCGAGCTGTTGGCCGTGGCCAGGGCTTCCAGATAGTCTTTGAGCGCCGCCCGCCCCACGGCGTGCCGCGTCTGATAATAGGCCGCAATGCGCACGTCGCGCTGGTGCACGGTCTGCAGCTGGGCCAGGGCCTCCCCGGCCAGATGGTAGGCGGCGTAGGCCGCGTCCACTTCGTTGAGGGCCGTGGTCAGGCTCTGGATCAGATCCAGTTTGGCGCTTTCAAAGGCGTTCTGCGAAACTTTGAGGTTCCACCACAGGGTGTTCCAGTCCAGAAACGGCAGGCTCAGGCTCACCAGCCCCTGTAAAAGGGGCGTGTCAAACATGGCGCCGGAGCTGCCTGCCGTGGCCGTAAGGCTGCCGCCCACGCTCAGCCTGGGGTACCAGGCGGCTTTATCCGCCGCCACGCTCTTGAAGGTGGACTGCACGCGGGCCTCCGCCGCACGGATGTCCGGCCGAGCGGCCAGGGCGGCAATGGGCACGCCCAGGTCAACCTCCGCTCCGGCAAGGGCCAGGATGTCCAGACCGGCGGGCAGGGGCGGGTCTTCGCCGGGACGCAGGTTGCAGAGGTCGCGCAGGGTCTGCAGGGCCTGAACGCGCTGGGCGCGCAGGGTTGTAAGGCTGTGGCGCGCGTTGAGCAGGGCCTGTTCCGCCTCCAGCGGCTCCACCACCGCTACCTTGCCCCCCGCATAGCGCTGCCGGGCAATGTCAAGGATGCGGGAATACGCCGCAATGTTGCCCTCCACCAGCCGCATGGCCTGGTCCAGGTAGGCAATGTGCCACCAGGCCGCCACCACGCTGTTGATCAGGGTCAGCCGGGCGGCGGCCAGATCTTCCAGCGTGGCCCTGTATTCCCATGCGGCGGCGTTCTGGGCGGCGGCCAGGCGCTGCCAGAGGTCCAGCTCATAGCTCAGGGAGCCCTCGGCCGACCAATCCTCATACATATCCCGCCCCTGGGCCGTTTCCTTCGCGCCCAGGTTGCGGGTGGAGCTTGCCGTGCCCTCGGCGGCAAGGGCGGGAATGAGGTCACTGACGCGCAGCCGCGCCTGGTAGCGCGCCTTCTGGGCCGTAAGGGCGCTCTTGGCCAGATCCGCGTTGCGCTCCAGGGCCAGGTCCACAGTTCTGTTCAGAGCGTCGAGGCCGTAGGCGCGCCACCAGGCTCTGTCCAGGCCGTAGCGGGCGGCCACGTCCGCCTCCGCCGCCACAGCCCGGGTAAGGTCGGCGCTGTCGTAGCGCCTGCCGGCGCAGCCCCCCAGCACAAGGAAGGCCAGCGCCAGGGCCGCAAACGCCCGCAGGCCTGAGGAACGGAAAAACGTGCTCATTCGCGCGCCAACGCTTCAATGGGGTTGAGCCGGGCGGCGTTGCGGGCCGGCACAAAGCCGAACACCGTGCCGATAAGCGAAGAGCAGACCACGGAAAGCACGATGGAATCCGCCGCAATGCGCAGGGGAAAGGCGACGGCCAGCATGTCCGCCAGGCCGCTTACCGCCGTAGCCAGCAAAATGCCCGCCAGACTGCCCGCCAGGCAGATGAATATGGCCTCCATAAGAAACTGCTCCATAATATGCCCCCGCCGCGCGCCCACGGCCATGCGCAGCCCGATTTCTCTGGTGCGCTCGGTCACGGAAACCAGCATGATGTTCATAACGCCTATGCCCCCCACCACCAGGGCGATGAGGGCGATGCCCGTGACCAGCAGGGTCATGGTGCCGGTGGCGCTCTCCACTGTCTTTTTGATGGTGTCGGTATTAAAGGTGAAAAAATCCTTGCTGCCGTGCCGGGCCGTGAGCAGGCGGACGATGTTCTGCTCGGCCAGCAGGGGCGGCACCGCGTCCGCCACCTTGACCGTAATGGAAGAAATGCTGTGCGTGCCCGATACCCGGTACATGACCGTGGTGTACGGCGCCCAAAGGTTCAGGGTATCCGAAGGGCCGAAGCCCATGTCCTTTTTTTTGACCACGCCCACCACGCGCAGGGGGCGCTTGTTAAACAGCACCACCTGGCCCGCGGCGTCCCCGAGGGGAAAGAGCTTTTTGCGCGTATTGTCGTCAATGACCACGCAGGATGCGTTGGCCCGCACGTCCGCCGCGTCAAAAAACCTTCCTGAGGCCAGCTCCAGCCCCTTGACGTCAAAATAGCTCGCGCCCACGCCGTTGAGCTGGGCCGTGACCGAAATGTTGCGCCAGGTCAGCGTGCCGCTGGCGGAAGCGTTGGGCGTGCTGCTGGCCAGGTAGGTCTGCCGGGCCAGCACGGCGGCGTCCGCCGCCGTAAGGGTGGTCACCTTGGCGGCGTGCCGGTCGCCGAAATCTTTGCCAGGAAAAATATCAATGGTGTTGGTGCCCATGGCGCTGATGTCGGCCACAATTTTTTCCTGCGAGCCCCGGCCCAGCGCCATGACGCAGACCACCGCCGCAATGCCGATGATAATGCCCAGCATGGTCAGGCAGGAGCGCAGCTTGTGCGCCCAGATGGCCTGAACGGACATGCGCGCGGCCTCGCGCAGCCGCTCCAGCCGCCCCCAGGCCGGGGCCGCGGCCGCCTGCGGCAGCGCAGCCGCGTCCGCCGCCGGGCGCGTGCGCTCGTCCGCCGCCAGCCGGCCGTCGCTGATGCGGATGACCCTGGCGGCGCGGGCCGCCACCGTGGGGTCGTGGGTGACCACGATGACCGTATGCCCCTTGCGGTTAAGGGCCTCCAGCGTATCCATGACCTGCTTGCCGCTGACTGAATCCAGCGCGCCTGTGGGCTCGTCCGCCAGGATGATCTCCCCGCCGTTCATCAGGGCGCGGGCAATGCTCACCCGCTGCTGCTGGCCGCCGGAAAGCTCCACTGGCAGGCTGCGCAGCCGGTCCTCCAGCCCCAGAGACCGGAGCAGGGCGGCGGCCCTGGCCAGCCGGACGGCCTTGCCCGTGCCCGCGTACACGGCGGGCAGGGCCACGTTTTCCACCGCGCTGCAGCTGCTGAGCAGGTTGTAGCGCTGGAACACAAACCCCAGGTACGCGCAGCGCAGATCTGAAAGCGCGTCGGCGTCCAGAGCGGCGGTATCCTGCCCGTTGATGCGGCAGACGCCCGCGCCGGGCGTATCCAGGCAGCCCAGCAGGTTCATGAGCGTGGATTTGCCGGAACCGGAAGGCCCCATGATGGCGACAAACTCGCCCCGCTCAATGGTAAAGCTCACCTCATGCAGCACCTGCACACGGTTGGGCTCCACGCCGTACCATTTGGACACGCGCTCCACTGCGATAAGCGGCATCAGTGCGGCCCTCCGGGGCCGGGGCCGTGGCGCTGCTCGCTGGCCTCCACCTGCGCCTGGGTCAGCTCGCCGGAGACTACCTTTTCGCCCTCGCGCAGCCCGGAGCGGATCTCCACCCGCACGCCGTCGGACAAGCCTGTGGTCACCGGCCGCGGCCGCACTGCGCCGTCCGCCTCAAGCACGCGGACCTGCCTGCCGCCGGGCGCGCTTTCCACCGCCAGCAGGGGAACCAGCGTCACGCCCTTGCGGGTGGCCGTGGTGATGGAAGCCTGCGCCGTCATGCCGATGTGCAGGTGAGCGTCGCCGTTGTCCACGGCGGCGCGGGCGTAATAATACACGGCCGTATCCGATGAGGAGGAGGAAGACGAGCTGCTGGAACCGGAAGTGCCGCTGGTACTGGTTTCATAGCTGCCGTCGGAAAGCGTGGTCAGGCCGGGATCTATGGAGTTGATGACGGCCGTGCGCGCCATGTCCGGCTCGCCCAGAATGGTGTAGGACATCTCCATGCCGGCGATACCGAGGGGATGTCCCCTTCGGAAATCTCCAGCCAGATCTCCATCTTGTTGAGATCGGCGATCTGCACGATGGTGGGCGTGGTCTGCGCGGCGTTGACAGTCTGGTCTTCGTCCACAGGGACGGAAACCACCGTGCCGTCCAGGGGGGCGGTAATCCTGGTGTAGCCCAGATTTTCCGTATCCGTATCCACGGCCAGGGTGGTTTCGCGCACCTGGGCTTCCAGGGCGGCCACCTCGGCCTTGGCCAGGGCCAGGGCCGTTTCCGCGTTTTCCAGGTCCTCCCGCGAGGCTGCGTCTCCGGCGTGGAGCTTCTTCTCCCGCTGGTACTGGCGCTCGGCCACCCGCAGGCTGATCTTTTTGGATTCCAGCTGCGCCTTGTAGGACTGCAGCAGGGCTTTGTCCGTCTCCAGCTGATTTTTTTGCTTGGTGGAATTGATTTCCGCCAGCAGGTCGCCCTTGAGCACCTGCTGGCCCACAGTCACGTGCAGTTTCGTAATCTGCCCGGAGACCTGCGCGCCCACCGTGACCAGATGTGCGGCCTTGACCTCGCCCGTGGCGCTGATGGTGTGGCTGATGTCGCCGATAACCGCCGGCTCGGTAAGATAGAAGGGCGCTCCATTCCCCCGGCCCGCCCACCACCAGAAGGCCGCCGCCAGGATCAGGACTGCCAGGGCCGCCGCGGCCAGGCGTTTTTTGTATTTTTGCAACAAGGTTTTCCAGTCCGTCATACTCCACCTCAACACCAGAAGAAGCCGCCCCCGGTTAAGACCGCGTTAAGACCTCCTCGCTTGACAGCCCGACAAAGGGGCCGTAATTTTTTCCTCTCCCAAGCTGTAGGAATAACAGCGGAAAACGTTTTCCACCGCACTGATCTTCCGCCCCGGAGCGGTCTTCCAGACCTCGGAAGTTTTGCCATGACCACGCTGCTGTTGCGCCGCACCACGCCCCTGGCTGACGGCGGCCAGGTCTGCGACTTTCGCTGCAAAAAAGGCCGCGTCGTTGTGCAAGGCTGGGACGCCCCCTTGACGCCCGGCAGCCTCTCCGTGCGCCCCGCGCAAACCTTTTTACCGCAGCCCGCCTGCCGTGACCAGCCTTATATGACGCCCATGGCCGCCTGCCCACATGCCCCTTCCCCTGCCCCTTCCGCAGGACAGCGGGCGCGTCTTGCCTTACCCGCTGGCTTGTTCTATGCTGGGGCCTTACTTCCAGCCCCGGCATTCCCCCTGCCCGGCCGCAACTGACGCGCCCGGGTCTGGAGTCTCGGCGGCATTCTCTATTCCGGAACGGAGACGCACACATGATTTTCCCTTCCGACCGCCCCACCCTGCTCATCACCGGCGGCGCGGGCTTCATCGGATCCTGCCAGGTTTTGCTGGCCCGGCAGCGCGGTTTTCGGGTGGTCAACCTGGACAAGCTGACCTACGCTGGCAATCTGGAAAATCTGGCCGCCCTGCGCCAGGATCCGGAGCACATTTTTGTCCGCGGCGACATCGGCAATGCCGAGCTGGTGGACTATCTGCTGCGCGCCTACACCCCCGACGCCGTGCTCAACTTTGCGGCGGAAAGCCATGTGGACCGCTCCATCGTGGACCCGGAGGCCTTTGTGCGCACCAACGCGCTGGGCACGGCCGCCCTGCTGCGGACAGTCAAGGACTGGTGGCGCGGCCTGGACGCGCCCCGGCAGCGGACCTTCCGCTTTCTGCACGTTTCCACGGACGAGGTCTTCGGCGCGCTGCAGCCCGACGACCCGCCCTTTACGGAAGCCACGCCCTACAGCCCCAACAGCCCCTATGCCGCCTCCAAGGCCGCCAGCGACCATCTGGTCCGGGCCTTTCACGAAACCTACGGCCTGCCCGTCCTGCTGACCAACTGCTCCAACAACTACGGGCCGCGCCAGTTTCCGGAAAAGCTCATTCCGCTCATGGCCTGCAACGGCCTGGCGGGCCGCCCGCTGCCCGTCTATGGCCGGGGGGCCAACATCCGCGACTGGCTGCACGTGGAAGACCACTGCACGGCCATCCTGCGGGTGCTGGAAGCCGCACGCCCAGGCGCGAGCTACAACATCGGCGGCCGGGCCGAGCGCAGCAACCTGGACGTGGTGCAAACCCTCTGCGTCCTGCTGGACGAGCTGGCTCCCGCAACGCAGCCCCACGCGAAGCTGATCCGCTTTGTGACTGACCGGCCGGGGCACGACTTCCGCTACGCCATGAACTGCGCCAAGATCGAGCGTGAACTGGGCTGGAAACCGGCGCACGACTTCACCTCCGGTCTGCGGGCCACGGTGCGCTGGTATCTGGAAAACCCCGCCTGGGTGGAGCATGTCCAGAGCGGGGCCTACCGCCAGTGGCTGGCCGCCAACTACGACGGCCGGAGCATGGCCGCCGCAAGCGCGCCCCCGGAAGACGCTCCCCAAGGGGGCGCGGCATGACCGACTGGAAAGGCATTGTCCTGGCGGGCGGATCCGGCTCGCGGCTCTATCCGCTGACCCTGAGCGTGAGCAAGCAGCTCATGCCCATCTATGACAAGCCCATGATCTACTACCCGCTGGCCACCCTCATGATGGCGGGCATCCGGGACATCTGCCTCATCTCCACGCCGGAGCACCTGCCCCTCTACCGGGCCCTGCTCCGCGACGGCTCCCAGTGGGGCTGCCGCCTCCGCTATGTGGCGCAGCCCCGGCCCGAAGGCCTGGCCCAGGCCTTTCTGCTGACGGAGGACCACATCGCCGGGCACAACACCTGCCTCATCCTGGGGGACAACGTTTTTTTCGGCCACGGCCTGCCGGACCTGACCCACGAGGCCATGACGCGGCAGCGCGGGGCCACGGTTTTTGCCTACCATGTGCGCGACCCGCAGCGCTACGGCGTGGTGGAATTCGACGCCCAGCGCCGCGTGCTGAGCATTGAAGAAAAGCCCCGGACCCCCAAATCCAACTTCGCGGTCACGGGCCTCTATTTTTATGACCAGGACGTGCTGGACATCGCCCGGCGGGTGCGGCCCTCGGCCCGGGGCGAGCTGGAAATCACAGACGTGAACAACGCCTATCTGGAGCGCGGCGACCTGCATGTGGAGCTCATGGGCCGGGGCATCGCCTGGCTGGACACGGGCACCCACGATTCGCTTATGGACGCCGGGGCCTTTGTGCAGGCCGTGGAAAGCCGGCAAGGCCTCAAGGTGGCCTGCCTGGAGGAAATCGCCTGGCGGCGGGGCTACATCACCGCCGATCAGGTGCGGGAACTGGCCCGGCCCATGCTCAAAACGGGCTACGGCCAGTATCTGCTGGAACTGGTGGACACGGGAGGACAAGCATGGAAGTAGTCGCCACGCCCATTGCGGGCGTGCTGCTCATCAAGCCCAAGGTCTGGGGCGACGCCCGGGGCTATTTTGTGGAAACCTGGCAGCAGGAGCGCTATGCGGCGGCGGGCATGGACCTGCCCTTTGTGCAGGACAACCACTCCATGTCCGCCTACGGCATCCTGCGCGGCCTGCACTTTCAGAAAACCCGGCCCCAGGGCAAGCTGGTCTCCGTTTCCCTGGGCAAGGTCTTTGACGTGGCCGTGGACATCCGGCACAATTCCCCCACCTTCGGCCAGTGGTACGGCGTGGAACTGACCCAGGAAAACCAGTGGCAGCTCTGGATCGCGCCGGGCCTGGCCCACGGCTTTGCCGTCACCAGTAAAACAGCCCACTTCCATTACAAGTGCACAGACTACTACTGCCCGCAGGACGAAGGGGCCATCCGCTGGAACGACCCCACCTTCAACGTGCGCTGGCCGCTGGAACATCCCAAACTTTCCGCCAAGGATGCGGCAGCCCCGTGCTGGAGCGAGGCCAGCCTTTAGAGCAGACTAACTTTGAGAATATGCATTCTCAAAGTTTACGGCACGCGCGTTTTTGCGCTTACCAGCGCAAATAACTTGCGCTTACGCCTCCACAGCGGGCGCCCGCTCCGGACAAGCGCGTGCCATTCGTATAAGGTGTTGTCATGAATATCGATCTTTCCTGTTTCAAGGCCTACGACATCCGCGGCCGCGTGCCGGACGCGCTCAACGCTCCCCTGGCCCGCGCCCTGGGCCGCGCTGTGGCCGAAGTGCTCAACGCGCGTCGGGTTGTGCTGGGGCGGGACGCCCGGCTCTCCGGCCCCTTGCTGCGCGACGCCCTGGCCGCGGGCCTGCGCGAAGCCGGAGCGCAGGCGACGGACCTGGGCCTCTGCGGCACGGAAGAAATCTACTACGCCGCCGCCAACCATCCTTATGACGCAGGCGTGATGATCACCGGCAGCCACAACCCGGCGGACGAAAACGGCTTCAAAATCGTGCGCGCCGGGGCCGTGCCCGTCAGCGGGGATTCCGGCCTGCACGCCCTGCGCGACCGCGTGGCGCAACTGCTGGCCAACGAGGCCGCGCGGGACGAGGCCGCCCAGGGAGCGAAGGAGCCGGCTCCGGAACTGGCCGCCGCCTCCTATCGAGAACAGTATGTGCGCTGGCTGCTGGACTACAGCGGCGCGGCGCAGTGGGCGACGCAGACCGAGCGGCCGCTCGCCATCGTGGCCGACGCGGGCAACGGCTGCGCCGGGCTGGTTCTGCAGGAACTGGCCGCCGCCCTGCCCTGCCGGTTTGTCTGCCGTCAGATGGAGCCGGACGGCGCCTTCCCCCACGGGGTGCCCAATCCTCTGCTGCCGGAACGCCGGGCCGCCACGGCCGCGGCCGTGCGCGAGGCCGGGGCCGACCTGGGCCTGGCCTGGGATGGCGACTTTGACCGCTGCTTCTTCTACGACGGCGAAGGCAACTTCATCGAGGGCTATTACTGCGTGGGCCTGCTGGCCGGGGAGCTGCTGCGCCGCTTTCCCGGCGGCAAGGTGGTGCACGACACGCGGGTCTACTGGAACACCCGCGAGGTGGTCCTGGCCGCCGGGGGCACGCCCATTATGGGCAAGACAGGGCACGCCTTCATGAAGGAGCGCCTGCGCGCCGAAGACGCGGTTTACGGCGGCGAAATGAGCGCCCACCACTATTTTCGGGATTTTGCCTACTGCGATTCGGGCATGCTGCCCTGGCTGCTGGTGCTGGGGCTTTTGCGGCGCACGGGCCGCCCCCTGGCCGAGCTGGTGGCCGAGCGCATGACCCGCTACCCCTGCAGCGGCGAAATCAACCGCCGCGTGATGGACGCCCCGGCCCTGATGCGACAGGTGCGGGAGCGCTACGCGCCCGGCGCGCTCCACGAGGACAGCGTGGACGGCGTGAATCTGGAATTTGCAGACTGGCGCTTCAACCTGCGCATGTCCAATACCGAACCCCTGCTGCGCCTGAATGTGGAAACGCGCGGCGACCGCGCCCTGCTGGAAGACAAAACCGGCGAGTTGCTGCGGTTTCTGGACGCAGGCGGAGCTGCGGGGGCGTAGGGGCGGGCGGACGCGCAGGCGCTTATACAGCTGGAGCGCGGCTGCAGCCGCATACCGCCCGCCGGACAGCGGCCTTGTTTCAGGACGGCAGGCGGGCTATACTCTCCCCGGATATGGCCTGTGCCATACGATACTTTCCAACACGGCGTAACTGCGAGGCATCCATGCCGGACATTGTTCCCGTCATTCTCTGCGGCGGCAGCGGCACGCGGCTCTGGCCGCTTTCGCGCGAGGCCTACCCCAAGCAGTTTGTGGACCTGGGCGAAGGGCGCACCTTGTTCAAAGATACGGTGGCCCGCGCCGCCGCTGTGGCCCCGGACGCCGCGCCCGTTATCGTCTGCAATGAAGAACACCGCTTCTATGTGACCGCCGCCCTCTACCAGTGCGGCGTCAGCGGCACGGTGCTGCTGGAGCCCGCCCCGCGCAACACGGCCCCCGCCATCGCTCTGGCGGCCCTGGCCCTGACCGCCGCAGGCGCGGATCCCTGCATGCTGGTGCTGCCCTCAGACCACGCCATTGCGGACGCGAACGTCTTCGCGGCAGGCGTGGCGCGCGCCGCGCGTCTGGCCGCGCAAGGGCGCATCGTCACCTTCGGCATTGCGCCCACGGCCCCGGAGACGGGTTTCGGCTACATCGAACAGGGCGCGCCGCTGGGCGAGGACGGTTTTGCCGTGGCCCGCTTTGCGGAAAAGCCCGACCAGGCTACGGCCGCGGCCATGCTGGCCCAGGGCGGCTACCTGTGGAACAGCGGCATGTTCCTGCTGCGGGCCTCCGTCTATCTGCAGGAGCTGGCGCGCTGCGCGCCGGAGATGGCCGCGGCCTGCCGCGCCGCCTGGGAAGGGCACACAAACGACGGCGTATTCTGCCGGCCGGACAAGGACGCCTTTCTGGCCGCGCCCGCCGACTCCATTGACTACGCCGTCATGGAGCACACCACGCTGGCGGCCGTGACGCCGCTGGCCACGGGCTGGAGCGACCTGGGCTCCTGGGAGGCCTTTTATCAGGCCGGGGCCGCCGATGCGGCGGGCAACGTCTGCGCCGGGGACGTACTGCTGGAAGACGCCGCAGACTGCTACTGCAACGCCACCCACCGGCTGCTGGCCGTTATGGGCGTGCGCGATCTGGTGGTGGTGGAAACGCGGGACGCCGTGCTGGTGGCCCCGCGGGAGCAAGCGCAGAACGTCAAAAAAATCGTGGGCCGTCTGCAGCGCGCCGGGCGGCCGGAATGCCGCCAGCATCCGCTGGTCTACCGGCCCTGGGGCAGCTACGAGACCCTTGCCCTGGGCGGGCGTTTTCAGGTCAAGCGCATTGTGGTCAATCCCGGCGCGGAGCTCTCCTTACAGATGCACCACCACCGCGCCGAACACTGGGTGGTGGTCAGCGGCACGGCCGAGGTCACCAACGGCGCGGAGGTGCGCCTTTACACGGAAAACCAGTCTACCTATATTCCTGTGGGAACCCGGCACCGGCTCAAAAACCCCGGCGTCATCCCCTTGGTGCTCATTGAGATCCAGTCCGGCTCCTATCTGGGTGAGGACGACATTGTGCGCTTTGCGGACGTCTACGGCCGCGAGGACAAACGTCCGCGGCCATGACGCCTTCCGCCCGCTTCACGGCGTGCAGTGCGGTGGACAAGAACACGGACTCAGGATATTCTATTACGATTTTGTTGCAGACCAGCTTCTCTGCGGGGAGCGTCACGCCCCGCGCAGCAAAGGATATGTGCCTGACATCATGAAAAAAGCGCTGATCACCGGCATCACCGGCCAGGACGGGGCCTACCTCGCGGAATTTCTGTTGCACAAGGGCTATGAGGTGCACGGCATCAAGCGCCGGGCCTCGCTCTTCAATACGGATCGCATCGACCACCTCTATCAGGATCCGCACGCCCAGGAGCGCCGCTTTATCCTGCACTACGGGGATCTGAGCGACTCCAGCAACTTGGTTCGCATCATGCAGGAAGTGCGGCCCGACGAGGTTTACAACCTGGCCGCCCAGAGCCACGTGCAGGTCTCCTTTGAATCGCCGGAATACACGGCGGACGTGGACGCCCTGGGCGCGCTGCGCCTGCTGGAGGCCATCCGCATCGCCGGGCTCACGGAGACCACGCGGTTCTATCAGGCCTCCACTTCCGAGCTGTTCGGCCTGGTGCAGGAGGTGCCGCAGACGGAAAAGACGCCGTTCTATCCGCGCTCGCCTTACGCCTGCGCCAAGCTCTACGCCTACTGGATCACGGTCAACTACCGCGAGGCCTACGGCCTGTACGCCTGCAACGGCATCCTGTTCAACCACGAGTCTCCCATCCGGGGCGAGACCTTCGTCACCCGCAAGATCACCCGCGCCCTGGCCCGCATGGTTCTGGGGCTGCAGGATTGCTGCTACCTGGGCAACCTCAACGCCAAGCGAGATTGGGGCCACGCCCGCGACTATGTGGAAATGCAGTGGCTTATGCTGCAGCAGGACGCGCCGGAGGATTTTGTCATCGCCACGGGGCGGCAGTTTTCGGTGCGGGATTTCGTCAACGCGGCGGCGGCGGAAATGGGCCTCAGCCTGACCTGGCAGGGCGCGGGCGTGGAGGAAACGGGCACGCTGGCCGCTGTGGATCAGGATCGTCTGCGCCGGGCCGCCGGCGACCGCCAGGGCCTGGAATGCCGCCTCAAACCCGGCGACGTCATCGTGCGGGTGGACCCGCGCTACTTCCGCCCCACAGAGGTGGAAACCCTGCTGGGTGATCCGGCCAAGGCCAAGCAGAAGCTGGGCTGGGAGCCCAGAACCAGCTTTGAGGACATGGTGGCGGAAATGGCCCGCGAAGACCTGAGCTTAAGCATGCGCGACGCCCTCTGCCGGGTGGCGGGCTTCAGAACCTTCAGCCACAATGAGTAGCGCGGTGGATAAAAACGCTCGCATCTATGTAGCCGGGCACCGCGGCCTGGTGGGCAGCGCCCTGTGCCGCGCCCTGAACCGCGCGGGTTACGCGCGTCTGCTCACCCGCACCCATGCGGAGCTGGACCTCTGCGACCAGGCGGCCGTGGCGGCCTTCTTTGCGGCCCAGCGACCGGACGTGGTCATCCTGGCCGCCGCCAAGGTGGGCGGCATCAAGGCCAACGCCGCCTATCCGGCGGAGTTCATCCACCAGAATCTGCAAATCCAGAACAACGTCATCCACAGCGCCTGGCGCAACGGCTGCCAAAAACTGCTTTTTCTGGGCTCCTCCTGCATCTATCCCAAGCTCTGCCCGCAGCCCATCAAGGAAGAGTATCTGCTTACCGGCCCGCTGGAGCCCACCAATGACGCCTACGCCCTGGCCAAAATCGCGGGCATCAAGATGTGCCAGGCCTACCGCAGGCAGTACGGCTTTGACGCCATCAGCGCCATGCCCACCAATCTCTACGGCCCAGGCGACAACTACCATCCGGAGAACAGCCATGTGGTCCCGGCGCTCATCCGCCGCTTTCACGAGGCCAAGGCGGCCGGCGCGGCGGCGGTGGCCATCTGGGGCACGGGCACGCCCCTGCGCGAATTTTTGTATGTGGACGACATGGCCGAAGCCTGCGTGTTTCTGCTGGAAAACTACTCGGATTTCGAGCAGGTGAACGTGGGCTGCCAGAAAGAATGCACCATTCTGGATCTGGCCCGCCGCGTGGCCCAGGTGGTGGGCTATCAAGGCAGCATTGTTACGGATCCCTCCAAGCCCGACGGCACGCCGCGCAAACTTCTGGATTGCGGCAAGCTCTTCGCCATGGGCTGGCGGCCCCGCGTGGGGCTGGAGGAAGGCCTGCGCGCGGCGTATGGGGATTTTTGCGCCCGTAATGGGGCGGGGGCCGCATGCTGAATCCGCAGATCGGCAAAGTATTTCGCGCCATCTACACCCGCCTGAGCAGGGATCTGCAACGGCGCTTCTGGCGGGTCATGAGCCTTTCCACCGTCGTGGCTTTGACCGAATTTGTGCTTACCGCCGCCGTGTCCCTGCTGGGCGTGGTGCTGGCCTCGCCGCAGACCATTGCCCAGTCCGGCATTATGCACAGGCTGGTGGCTTTGTGGCCGCCCTTGCGCCCGGTGACCGAAGACCCGCGCCTTTTGTTGATTGTCCTGTTGACAGGCCTGTGCGGAGCCGTACTCTGCAAATCCCTGGCCCTGGCCCTGCTCACCTGGCGGCAGGCCAGCTTCAGCCAGGCCGTCAACCTGGAGATGGGCCGACGGCTGTTCCACGGCTTTGTGCACGCGCCCTACCTCTGGCATGTGGAGCAAAGGGTCAGTGACCTATCCACGGCTCTCGGCTGGCGCAACAGCATCGGAATGTATTATTTTGCCGTTGTACAGGCACTGGCGCAAGTGGCAGTGGCTGCCCTGTTACTGGCCGTTGTCCTTGTGGTGACGCCCTTGGCGGGCACAGTAGTACTTGCGGGCACCGGCCTGTGCGCCTTTGTCATGTTTCGCCTGAGCCGCAAACTGGTCAACAAATACAGTAGAGAATTAACCGTTGCACAACGTGATTCTGGGCGCATTACACATACGGCCCTGTATGGCGTGCGCGAACTAATGATCTACCGCCAGCAGGCCGCCTTTGAAGCCCGCTATTTGCAACACGAAGGACGGGTAGCGCACGCCCAGGCGCTTCTGCCTCTCTGCCACCCCCTGCCCTCCTGGACGCTGGAATGGGTGGGCATGGCGCTGCTGCTGGGGGCAGTCGTTCTGCTGTACTGGCAAAACGTCGGCGTGGCCCGCACTGTGGGCACCCTCACCCTGCTGGCCGCCGTAGCCTGGCGCCTGCTGCCCACCATGAACAAGCTGGTGCAACAACTGCTCATTATGCAGCAGCAGATCCCGCAGATCGAACCCGTGCTGCGCAAACTGGACGAAGTGGCCGACCTGCCGCGCACGGATACTGCTACGGCGCAGGAGTGCCCCTTGCAGGAAGCACTGCGCCTGGAGGACGTCTCCTTCCGCTACCCCAACACTGCAGAGGGCAAGCCCGATGCCCTGCGCCACTTACAAATCCGCATTCCGCGCGGAAGCATGGTGGGCTTTGTGGGCCCTTCCGGCGCGGGCAAAAGCACCATCGTGGGCCTGCTGACCGGCCTTTTCCCACCTACGGCCGGTCGGATGCTGGTGGACGGCCGCCCCATGGATGTGGCCCTGCGCGAGGGCTGGATCCGCCGCATCGGCTATGTGCCCCAGTCGCCCTTTCTGCTCAATGCCAGCATTGCGGAGAACGTGGCCTTCAGCCATTGGGGTTCCACTGTGGACCGCGAACGGGTGCGCCAGTGCTGCCGCATGGCGGCTATGGACTTTGTGGATGATTTGGACCAAAATATTGACACCGTCATAGGCGAACGCGGCGTGCGCCTTTCCGGCGGGCAAGTGCAGCGTGTAGCCATTGCCCGCGCGCTGTACAACGATCCGCAGTTCATCCTGTTTGACGAGGCCACCAGCGCCCTGGACGGCGCGGCGGAACAGGCTATCCAACAGACCATCAACAGCCTGCGCGAACGCATGACCCTGGTGGTAGTGGCCCACAGGTTGAGTACGGTGGAAGCCTGCGATTATGTGTACTGGATAGACGGTGGCGCGGTACGCATGGAAGGGACGTCGGCAGCAGTCCTACCGGCATATGCGGCATATCTGGATTTAAAAAAAATCAAATAAATTGGTGAGCTGCCGATCCGTAATTAAAAACATTTATAAAATAATATTTAATCATAACGACAATGTTCACAGACAAAACGATCCTCATCACTGGCGGCACAGGCTCTTTCGGGAAAAAATGCGTAGACGTGCTGCTTCACGCGTATAGACCGAAGCGGCTTATTATTTTTTCCCGTGATGAACTAAAACAATTCGAAATGCAGCAGATATTCCCCTCCGAGCAATATCCTTGCATGCGTTACTTCATCGGCGATGTCCGTGACAAGGAACGTCTCTACCGCGCCTTTCGCGGCGTGAATTACGTCATCCATGCCGCCGCCCTTAAGCAGGTGCCCGCGGCGGAATATAACCCCACAGAATGCATTCGCACCAATATCGGCGGGGCGGAGAATATCGTCAATGTGGCGACCGACAATTGAACTCATAGCCACCTCATCGGCCAATGATTATTGTTTTCATTAAATATTGGGTAGTGTCCAGAATTTTTCGCACATTTCGTAGCGGCCCGCGTGGTCAGGATTTTTGGGTCTGCCTTAAGGCGCTGGCGCGGGCCTTGCGAGCGGTACATTCAAAGATGCCGCGGCTGCAAGGGCCGTGACAGCGCCGACGCTATTCTGCTTCCTCCCTGGACATGCACAGATACCGCTGTGTGCCCCATTTCTGGCCCGCCATATAGCGCAGCCGGGCCGCTACCAGCATTAAGGCCGCGTGCCCATCGGGAAAGCTCCCCACCACCCGCGTTCGCCGCCGAATTTCACGATTCAGCCTTTCGAGCGGGTTATTTGTCCGAATATGCCGCCAG
>NZ_FNBX01000019.1 GCF_900102485.1 Desulfovibrio legallii
GTCTACATCAATCGCCAATGGTGCAAAGGCTGCGGCATCTGCGTGGCCTTTTGTCCCAAGAAGGCGCTGTCTCTGGATGACGCGGGCAAGGCCTGCCATGATCCTGAGCTGTGCGTGGAGTGTGGCATGTGCGAACAGTACTGTCCCGACCTGGCCGTGACGGTGGAAAAAACCGCCAGGGCAAGCAAGGCCGGCAACGGCAAGGAGGCCGCATGAGCGAGGGCGAAATCCGTTTCGTGCAGGGCAACGAGGCCTGTGTGCGCGGCGCTCTGTATGCCGGGGTGCGTTTTTTTGCGGGCTACCCCATCACCCCATCCACCGAGGTGGCCGAGCACCTGGCGGAGCAGCTGCCCCGCGTGGGCGGCAAGTTTGTGCAGATGGAGGATGAAATCGCCTCCATGTGCGCGGTGTGCGGGGCTTCCCTGGCCGGGTCCAAGGCCATGACCGCCACCAGCGGGCCGGGCTTTTCCCTCAAGCAGGAGGCCATCGGCTATGCGGTCATGGCCGAGATTCCCTGCGTGGTGGTCAACGTGCAGCGCGGCGGGCCTTCCACAGGCCTGCCCACCAAGGTGGCCCAGGGCGACGTGAACCAAGCCCGCTGGGGCACCCACGGCGACCACGCCATCATCGTGCTCACGGCGTCCACCATTCAGGACGTGTTCAGCATCACGGTGGAGGCCTTCAACCTGGCCGAAACCTACCGCACGCCGGTCATCCTGCTGTTTGACGAGGTGGTGGGCCACATGCGCGAAAAGCTCTTCATCCCGCCGGCGGGCGAGCTGCCCGTGGTGGAGCGCCTGCGTACGGACGTGGCCGCGGGGGTCAACTACCACCCCTACCTGCCGCGCGAGGACGGCCGCCTGCCCATGTCGGACTTCGGCGGCGTGCACCGCTACAACGTCACGGGCCTGTTCCACGACATCTGGGGCTTCCCCACGGAGAATCCGGAACAGGTCAGCAAGCTGGCCTACCACCTGGTGGACAAGATCGAAAACCGCGCCCACCTGCTGGCCCGCTGGAAGGAATTCTACCTGGAGGATGCGGAGCACATCATCATCTCCTACGGCTCCTCGGCGCGCAGCGCGCGGCACCTGGTGGAGACCCGCCGCGCCAAGGGCGACCGCATCGGCCTGCTGGAGCTGCAGACCCTCTGGCCCTTCCCGGCCCAGCTGGTGCGGGAAAAAACCGCCCACGCCCGCAACATTTTTGTGGTGGAGATGAACATGGGCCAGGTCACCACCCAGGTGAAGCAGGTGGTGCAGAAGCCGGACCGCGTGTTCCTGGTCAACCGCATGGACGGCATCATGGTCACGCCCACGGATATCGGCAAAGTCATGCGGGTTATTGAAGGAAGGGGGTTCTGAGATGAGCGTGCAGAATATCCGGGAGCGGTTCTTCCCCCACATCTGGTGTCCCGGCTGCGGCCACGGCACCATCCTTAACAACCTGCTGCACACCGTGCAGGAACTGCAGATAGATCCCTCCAACATGTGCATGGTTTCGGGCATCGGCTGCTCGGCGCGCATTTCCGGCTATGTGGATTTTCACAGCATGCACACCCTGCACGGCCGGGCCCTGGCCTGCGCCACGGGCATCAAGCTGACCCGGCCGGAGCTCAACGTGGTGGTGCCCATGGGCGACGGCGACGCCATGGCCATTGGCGGCAACCACTTTATCCACGCCTGCCGCCGCAATATCGACATGGTGGCCATCATCATGAACAACCGCATCTACGGCATGACCGGCGGGCAGTACTCGCCCCTTTCCGGCGAGGGCATCCTGGCCACCACCGCGCCCTACCACAGCATTGACCACGCCTTTGACACGGTGAAGCTGGCTACTGGCGCGGGGGCCTCCTTTGTGGCCCGCACCACTACCTTCCACGTCAAGGAGATCGTGAGCCTGCTCAAAAAGGCCTTTGCCCACAAGGGCTTCGCCGTGGTGGAAATCCTCACCCAGTGCCCCACCTACTTCGGGCGCAAGAACAAGATGGGCGGGGCCGTGCAGATGCTGGAATGGTACCGCGACAATACCGCCCCCCTGGGCTCCAAAAAGCTGGAGGAGAACCCCAACCTCATTCCCCGCGGCGTGTTCGTGGACGAACAGCGCCCCGAATACTGCGAGGAATACGCCAAAATCATCGCCAAGGCCCACAAGGAGTAGCCCCATGGAAAGATACCGTTTTCTTCTCTCCGGCTCCGGGGGCCAGGGCATCATCACCATGGCCATCCTGCTGGCCGAAGCGGCGGCCCTGTACGAAGGGCTGGTGGCCGTGCAGTCCCAGTCCTACGGCCCGGAAGCCCGCGGCGGGGCCACCCGCTCGGACGTGATTATCGCGGACAGCGAGATCTTCTTCCCCAAGGTCAACCAGCCCAACGTGCTGGTGGCCCTTACCGACGAATCCGCCGCCAAGTACCTGCCGCTTATCCGGCCCGGCGGCATGTGCCTTTACGACAGCGACCTGGTGCACCCCTCGGCCCGCATCGACGCCCGGCGCGTGGGCCTGCCCCTGTTCCACGCCGTAAAGGAAGCCTTTAACGGCAAAACCCAGGCCTTCAACATCTGCGTGCTGGGGGCCCTGGCTACCCTGACCAAGGCCGTGCGCCTGGAATCCCTGGAAAAAGCCCTGGCCGACCGCTTTGCTCCGGCCTTCCACGAAAGCAACAAAAAAGCCCTCCACCTGGGCGCGCAGATGGCCGCGGCCGCGCCTTCGGCCCAGGCGTAAGGGGAAACTGCCTCCGGCGGCCAGGGGGGCACGCCCCCCTGGACCCCCTTTTCACCGCTCCTGGTCCCACAAGGCTTGTTTCAGGGTACGCCCAGCGCGTTTCCTGAGAGAATAAAAGTTTTTGGGGGTGGGGGCGTGGGGGAGGAGACCCTTTTTCAAAAGGGTCCCTCCCCCACAAAAAAACAACAAAATAACAACATAACAAAGGCTTATCCATGAATATTCACGAATACCAGGCAAAGGGCCTGCTGGGCCAGTTCGGCGTGCCCGTGCCCGCGGGAGCGCTGGCGGCCACGGCGGCCGAGGCCCGCGCCGCGGCGGCAGGCCTGCCGGGCCCGGTGTGGGTGGTCAAGGCGCAGATCCACGCGGGCGGCCGGGGCAAAGGCGGCGGCGTGCAGGTCTGCAAGAATCTGGACGCAGTGGAGGCCGCGGCCGGGCACATCATCGGCATGCAGCTCATCACGCACCAGACCGGGCCGGAAGGTAAGAAGGTGCACAAGGTCTGGGTGGAGCAGGGCACGGAGATTGCCCGCGAGCTCTACCTGGCCGTGGTGCTGGACCGGGGCGCGCAGCGCCTGACGGTCATGGCCTCGCCCGACGGCGGCATGGACATTGAAGACGTGGCCGCGCGCACGCCGGAGCGCATTTTTACCACCAGGCTGGACGGCGGGCACCACATCTGGCCGTACCAGGCGCGGCAGCTCTTCTTTGGCTGCGGGCTCACGCCGGAGCAGGTGGGCAAGGGCGCGGCCCTGGTGCAGAACCTGGTGCGCCTGGCCGTGGAAAAGGACGCCGTGCTGGTGGAGATCAATCCCCTGGCCGTGACCACGGCGGGGGACATTGTGGCCCTGGACGCCAAGATGGATTTTGACGAAAGCGCCCTCAAACGCCACCCGGACGTGGCCGCCATGGACGACCCAGAGGAAGGCGACCCCCTGGAGCGCAAGGCGCGGGAGCTGGGCGTGAACTATGTGCGCCTCTCCGGCTATGTGGGCACCATGGTCAACGGCGCGGGCCTGGCCATGGCCACTATGGACGCCATCAAGCAGGCCGGGGCGGCGCCCGCCAACTTTCTGGACGCGGGCGGCGGGGCCAACGAGCAGATGGTGGCCGCGGGCTTTGAAGTCATGCTCTCCGATCCGCATGTGCGGGGCATCCTGATCAATATTTTCGGCGGCATATTGCGCTGCGACATCGTGGCCCAGGGCGTGGTCAACGCGGCCCGCAAGGTGGACCTGCGCCTGCCCCTGGTGGTGCGGCTGGAAGGCACCAATGTGGAAGAAGGCCGGCGCATCCTCAGGGAAAGCGGTCTGAACTTTGAAACGGCGGCCTCCATGAGCGAGGCGGCGCACAAAATTGCGGCCCTCACCGCTGGAGGTGCGGCATGAGCATATTGGTCAACAAAGACACGCGCGTGCTGGTGCAGGGCCTCACGGGGCGCGAAGGCCGCTTCCATACGGAGCAGATGCTGGCCTACGGCACCCAGGTGGTGGCGGGCTGCACGCCGGGCAAGGGCGGACAAAGCGTGCTGGGCGTGCCCGTGTTCAACACCGTGGCTGCGGCCGTGAAGGCAACGGGCGCGGACGTGAGCGTGGTTTTTGTGCCCGCAAGCGTGGCCGCGGACGCCGTGTGTGAGGCCGCAGACGCGGGCCTGCGCCTGGTCATCTGCATTACGGAGCACATCCCGGTGCTGGACATGGTGCGGGTCAAGGCCCGACTCAAGGACACGGGCACGCAGCTGGTGGGCCCCAACTGCCCAGGGGTCATCACTCCCGGCCAGTGCAAGATCGGCATCCAGCCCGGCTACATCCACAAGCCCGGCTCCGTAGGGGTGATCAGCCGCTCCGGCACCCTGACCTATGAGGCCGTGCACCAGCTTACAGCGCAGGGCCTGGGCCAGAGCACCTGCGTGGGCATCGGCGGCGACCCCGTGCCAGGCCTGTACTTTACGGATCTGCTCAAAATGTTCCGGGAAGACCCGGAAACCGAAGCCGTCTGCCTGATCGGCGAAATTGGCGGCGACGGGGAAGAAAAGGCCGCCGCCTACATCAAAGAAAGCGCCTACCCCAAGCCGGTGTTCGGCTTCATTGCCGGGCTTACGGCCCCCAAGGGCAAGCGCATGGGCCACGCCGGGGCCATCATCAGCGGTTCCAAAGGCCGGGGCGAGGACAAAATCGCCGCCCTGGAGGCTGCGGGCGTGACCATCATCCACGAGCTCGGCCGCCTGGGCGAAACCGTAGCCGGAACGTTGCGGGCTTAGCCCTCCAGGCCCGCAGGCGGAGGGGCCTTGTCATGCCGCCCCTTCGCCTTCCATGCGTCCAGCCGGTCAACATGTCTGCACACAGCACGCTTTCAGGCCGCTTTCACGCGCCGTGCGCAGAAGATAAGCAGTGGCCGCTGCAGGCCGCGGGGCCAGCGCACCCCCGGCCTGACGCTCTACGCTACGCCAAAGCGGCGTCTGCCGCCCTTGCGAAAAGGTCTTCGCAAGGGCGGCAAAGTTTATTGGATTTTGCAGTTGCCGTCGGCGCAGTCCACCGAAGGAATGACCGGCGTGGCCTGAAACAGCACCACTTCATCCCGGCCCTTATTCTTGACCAGCACCAGCGTAAAGCGCATCAGGCCCTGGGGCAAAGGCGGCTCGGCCCGGCCCATCAGCGTGCCGTTGCCGGTGATCAGCGTGGCGTCGCCGATAATGGTGGTGCGGGCATTGGTGAAAGAAAGACGGTCAATGACCATTTCCCGATTTTTGATGGTGGTGATGAAGTGCTCCCTATCCTGAATATGCCCGTTGGCGTTGATATGCCAGTAATTGGGGGCCAGCAGGGTTTCCAGCGCCGGGATGTCGCCCGTCATAACGGCTTCGGTGTACAGAGATACGGTGTTGGCCTTGGCCTGGGCCATGGCGGAAATGCCCAGCATCAGAGTCAGAACCAGGGCGGCGGCAGAAAAAATCTTCATCATGTTTTGCTCCGCTGTTCCGCCGCGTCGCCAGCGCGGCACAAGGTGAAATGCTCCCCGCCCCTTGCGGCGGCCGCTTCCGGAACCGGGGTTGCGCGCCCGCCTGGGACTCGGCGTAGGGAAAAATTGCCAAGGCGCGCGCTTTCCTCTATTCTGCACCTCAAGTTTCAGGGAAAAAACATCCGATGTAAAGCGGATTACAATTTTTACGACGGCGCGCACGCCGCTGACGCAACGCGAGGCTTGCACCATGCTGACTACCATTCTTCAGACTATCGGCAATACCCCCATACTGCGGGTAGAACGCTCCCGCGATCTGCCGGGCACCGTCTGGCTTAAGCTGGAAAACCGCAATCCCGGCGGCTCCATCAAAGACAGGGTGGCCTTCCACCTCATTGAGGACGCCCTCCAGGAGGGCCGGGTGGAACCCGGCGGCCTGCTGGTGGAACCCACCAGCGGCAATATGGGCATCGGCATTGCCCTGGTGGCCGCCGTGCGCGGGCTGCACTGCACCCTGACCATGCCTGAATCCATGAGCATTGAACGCCGCAACCTGCTCAAAGCCCTGGGGGCTACCGTGGTTCTTACCCCCGCCGCCCAGGGCATGAGCGGCGCGGTGGCCGAAGCCCAACGCATCGCCGCCGCGGAAAACGGCTGCATCCTCGGCCAGTTCACCAACCCGGAAGCCGTCCAGGCCCACTACAAAACCACCGGACCGGAAATATTCAAAGACAGCGTGGGGCGCATGGACGCCCTGGTGGCCGGCGTGGGCTCCGGATCCTCCATTACCGGCGCGGGCCGCTTTCTCAAAGAACACATCAAGGGCTTCAAAGTCATCGCCGTAGAGCCCGCCGCCTCCCCCGTGCTCTCCGGCGGCAAGGCCGCCCCCCACCTCATCCAGGGCATCGGCGCAGGCTTTATCCCCGACATCCTCGACCGCAGCCTGCTGGATGAAATCCTCCTCGCCGACGGCGAAGAAGCCATGCAAACCTCCCGCGAGCTCATGCGCCAGGGCGTGGTGGCCGGCATCTCCACCGGTGCCAACGTGCGCGCCGCCCTCAGCGTGGCCGCCCGGCCAGAAATGCAGGGCAAAAACATCGTCACCTTCGCCTGCGATACTGGCGAACGCTACATGTCCACCCGTCTGTTCACGGATATGAAGTAACAATATGCGGGGGTAGGGGAAACTTTTGCGCGCTGCTGTCTTAGCCCGAGAGATGGGGAAAGCCTGCGGCCAAGGCGCGGAGAACCGCTGCCCGCGAAGGCTGCGGAACATGAGACATGGAAACAGAGTTTGGCTGTAGGGCCTGCGGTTGTTGCGCCCGGCATAAAGGGGCGCGGGAGCGCAGCTACCCGCGCCAGCCGCGCCAGGCATAGCCGGGCTGTCCTGAACAGCAGTTACGCCCAGCCGCCGGCAATAATCCCTATGCCCAGCATGTTGGCCGCAGCCATGCGCCACTGCGTCTGCATGAAGGAGGCAGCGCTGTCCTGCGAAAGCAACTGATCCGCGGCAGCGGTACTGTCACTGATGATGGAAGGATAGAAGCCAATGACCTCGGTGCTGTCCGGCGGGGTATTCTGCAACACCAGGGTAAGCCCCGTCATGGGGACGAAAACGGTCATGCGTCCTCCGATGGTTGGGCACAGCGCCGCGCATAACGGGCTGCCGGACGCGGCGCGAACCTTCAACGCCGACGGTGGCGACGGGGTTTCTCCCGCTCCGGCGCGGCGTCCTTGTCCGGGCCTGTGCTGAACACGGGCGCTTCCGGCACAATGCTGTCCACCGTGTACAGGCTCAATGACTGCTCGCCCTTGAGGTAGGCCAATTCCTGCGCCTTTACCTTGTCAAAGGCGGACAAGGATTTTTTGCTCACCGGCGCGCCGCGGGGGTTGATGGCTTTGACAGGATTGATGAATTTGCCCCCCTGGCGCAGACGAAAATCCAGGTGCGGCCCGGTGGAAAGGCCCGTGCTGCCCACAAAACCAATAACCTGCCCTTGGCGCACCTTCTGCCCCTGGCGCAGCCCGCGCGCAAAGCCGGAAAGGTGCGAATACAGGGATTCCAGCCCGGAACCGTGGCGCACAATAATCTGGTTGCCGTAGCCGCCTGCCCAGCCCCTGCGGGTCACCACGCCCTGTCCCACAGCCTTGACCGGCGTGCCCGTAGGCGCGGCGTAGTCCACGCCCTGGTGGGGACGGCTATACCCCAATATGGGATGCTTGCGACTGTTTGTAAAGCGGGAAGTGATGCGGGTAAAGGCCAGAGGGGCCTGCAACAGGGCTTTACGCAGATTTTCGCCCTTGGCGTTGTAATACTGCGCCGGATTGTCGCCGTCGCGAAACAGATAGGCCTCGTAGGTGGTGCCCTTATTGGTGAAATGTGCTGCCAGAACGCGGCCGTAGCCTTTGTAATCGCCCTCGCGGTAGCGTTTTTCCACCAGGACGGTAAAACTGTCCCCCGGCTGCAGATCGCGGATAAAGTTGATCTCCGCGCCAAAAAGCTCGGCCATTTTAAGGGCCATCTGCGGGCTTTCGCCTACGTCGGCCACAGCCTGAAATAGATTGTCGCTGATGGTGGCCGTTACCGTGCTGAGCAGGGTAACGTACTCAATGGCCTCCACCCTGGCGGCGGGTTCTTCCAGCCCCTCCACCACCAGCCGCCGCCGGCTGTCGATTTCGTATTCAAAGCGTTTGACCCGGCCCGTGGCCGCGTCCGTGACAATGACGTAGGGCTGCCCCTCCCGAAAAGCCCGCATGGAAAACACGCTGCTGGCGGCGCTCACATATTCCTGCACGCCGTCGCTGCCCGCGTCGGCCAGGAGCTTGCCTACCGTGTCCCCTTTTTCCAGGGTGCCGCGCACCACTTCCTCGCCAGGGGCCGCCCCGGCGTCAGCAGCGTCAGCGGCCTGATCTGCTGCGGCCGCTTCTTTCTCTGCCGGTGCGGCGGCTCCGCCCGCCTCCTGCGGGCCGGAAGCGGTGCCCTCAGCTTCAGGGGCGGGCGCGGCCGGCTCCTGCGGGCTTATCGCCGCGCCCTGTTCCGCTGGGGCCTCTGCCGCCGGGGCCTCTGCCGCCGGGGCCGGATGCGGCGTCTGCCCGGCCTGGCGCACCAACGCCACGGCCAGCAATGCCGCCGCCAACAGTGCTACCAGCCAGATCTTTTTCTTGGGGAACCACATCCTTGCAGCATACCCGCATCAAAATCCCTTGTCCAGACGTCCCCGGCAAGGAGCCAGGGCTTCCGCAAAGCCGCCGCGCCCAAAGATCCGGCGGCCCCACGGCCTTCGGGAAGCCGGGCGCACTTGTTTCATGACTTCTTCTATGGTATGCGCTATCTTTGTTCTTCCACAAAACGGCAGCGGGCAGCCAGAGGAAAAACACGATTTTTGCGCAGGGCCGCGGCAGGGCCCGACCAACCTATGCTGAAACAACCATTGCGGGACATACTGGCGCAACATCCGGCCCTGGCCGGGGAAACCTGGCTGGAGAGCCTCAGCCTGCGCCGGGAAAAAAATATTCTGCTGGTGGGTTTTCCGCACCGGTATTTTGCCCTCTGGTTCGGCCAGCACAAAAAAAAACTGTTTGAGGAAGTCTGCAACCGCTGCTTTGCCGCTGAAAGCCGTCCCCTTATTCTGTATGAACAGGACGCCGCTCCGGCAGGGCCGCCAGCAGAGCGCGAGCCCCTTCCCGCCAACGAAGACGCCGCCCCTCGCCCGCCCGCAACGGAGCAGGAAGAAGATAACCTGTTCGCGGCCTTTCTCTGTAACAACAAAAACCTCTTTCCCCTCACGGCGGCGCGGGAAATAGCCGCCGGCAGAGCCGGGCGCAACTATAACCCCTTTCTGCTCTGCGGCCGCAGCGGCACGGGCAAAAGCCAGCTGTTGCGCTCCATGGCCGCCACCCTGGCCGCAGTCAGGGGCAAAGGCAACGTCATCCACGCCGGCGCGGCCCGCTTCTGCGCAGAAAATCAGGCCATGGCCCGCCAGCCGGAACTGCTCTGGGAGCGGTACCAGGTTCTGATACTGGACGACATTCAGGACTTGGCCGGCGAAACCGCCTGGCAGAGCAAACTTATTGCCTGCATGGACGCCTGCCCCCGCCCCCATGCGGCGGACGCCCCGGCCCCACAGATGGTTTTTGCCTGCTCCGGCAAGCCCCAGGCCCTCAAAGTGCTGGACGAGCGCCTGCGCTCCCGCCTGGAAAGCGGCCTGGTGGTGGAGCTGATGGAACCGGACCTCGACGTGCGCCTGCGCTACCTGCAGCTCTGCTGCAAAGAACGCGGCCTGCGCCTGACCCGCGATCAGCTCCTGTTTCTGGCCCAGCGCTGCACGCAGTTCCGCCTGCTCCAGGGCCTGCTTCTCAAGGTGGAGGCCTTTGCCACGGTCAAGGGCCGCGCCCTGACCCGCACAGACCTGGAAAACATCGTCCGGACGGGCCTGGTAGACAAAACTCCGGACTGTCGGGAAATTCTCAATGAGGTGGCCCTGGCCCTGAACCTGGACCCGGAAGAAACCCTGGCCGGCAGACGCAGGCCGGATCTGGTCCTGGCCCGGCAGGTGGCCATGTACGTCTGCCGCCGCAAACTGGGCCTTTCCTACCCGGAACTGGGGCGGGCCTTTGGCGGCAAAGACCACAGTACAGTCATCCATGCTATTAAAAAGATTAACAAACTTTTAGTTAGTAACAAAAGTGTCCAGCAATTGGTGACAAAGGTGGAAGCAAAGCTGCCATAACCAGCAATACAGCCCGGAGGCCCGCCCGCCTGTGCCTTGCGTTCCTTGCGGCGGCGGCGGCGTGTTCCTAAAAAAATATGTTATTTAAAGCTGTTGCAAAACTTACGAACAAACCGACAACCCTAATAACAAGTAAGGAAATTTTATGAAACTTACTGTAAACAAAGAGCAGATCATCGAAGGCCTGCTGAAGGCCGCGGCCATTCTTCCGGCCAAGGCCGGCACGCAGTACCTGCGCTCCATCTGGCTCAAGGCCGAGGACGGCCGTCTGGAAGTCATGGCCACGGACGCCACCCTGGAATTCACGGGCCGGTATCCGGCGGAAGTGGAGGAACCCGGCCTGGTGGGCGTGCAGGGCCGCGCCTTTGTGGATCTGGTGCGTCAGCTGCCCGGCGGTGTGCTGCGGCTTTCTCTGGACGCGGCCACGGGCAACCTGCACCTGGAGCAGGGCCGCCGCAGCTACAAGCTACCCGTGAGCGGGGCGGAGTGGTTCCAGAACGTTTCCGCTTTTCCTGAAGAGAATGCCGTGGCCTGGTCCGGCGATTTTCTTCAGGACTTGCTGGACAAGGTTTCCTTCTGCATTGACGATGACGACAGCCGCGACGCCATCGCCTGCCTGTGCATGAAGCCGCAGGCCAACGGCCGCATTGACGTCTGCGGGCTCAACGGTCACCAGTTTGCCCTGGTTTCCTTTATCCACGACGACCTGGCCGCCCGCCTGCCGCAGGAGGGCATGCTTATCCAGAAAAAATACCTCCAGGACATCAAAAAATGGCTGGGCGTGGACGAAATTGAGCTCAACCTTACGGACAAACGTCTCTACCTGCGCACGGTCAATGGCGACGAAACTCTGAGCCTGCCCCGGGCCGCCTACCAGTATCCGGACTACAACGTTTTTCTCAGCCGCCTGAGCGAGGAGGACATGCGCCCCATGAGCCTGGACCGCAAAGAGCTTATGGAGGCCCTGGGCCGCATCCTGATTTTTAATACGGAAAGCGACCGCTGCACCTATATGGACCTCAGCGCCGCCGAGGCGCAGCTTTCCGCCCAGGGGCAGGACGTGGGCTCGGCTAACGAAAGCCTGGAAGTGGCCTACAGCGGGGATATTAAGCGCATAGCCTTCCCCACCCGCAACCTGCTGGACATTCTGGGGCACTTTGTTTCCCCCAAGGTGGACATGCTGCTCACGGGCACGGAAGGCCCCTGCGGCATCCGCGGCGCGGACGACTCGGACTACACGGTCATCATCATGCCCATGCGCATTTCTGAAACGACCTATTACAGCGAGGAAGACGTTTAATGGCTCCCGACACCTTCGGCAATGGCGGCTACAACGCCTCTTCCATCACCATTCTTGAGGGCCTTTCGGCCGTGCGCAAGCGCCCGGCCATGTACATAGGCTCCACAGACGCGCGCGGCCTGCACCATCTGGTCTATGAGGTGGTGGACAACTCCATTGACGAGGCCATGGCGGGCTACTGCTCGCACATAACCATTATTCTGCACGCGGACAACAGCGTCACCGTGCGGGACGACGGCCGCGGCATCCCTGTGGACATTCACCCCAAGGAGGGCGTGCCGGCCGTCCAGGTGGTCATGACCAAGCTGCACGCCGGCGGCAAGTTTGATAACTCCAGCTACAAGGTTTCCGGCGGTCTGCACGGTGTGGGCGTCTCCTGCGTCAACGCCTTGTCCGAGGAGCTTACCGTTACCGTGCGGCGCGACGGCAAGCGCTACCGCCAGCACTATGCCCGCGGCGTGCCGCAGGATACCCTTGCGGTCATCAGCGAGGGCGTGGAAGGCCACGGCACCACTGTGACCTTCAAGCCCGACGAAGAAATTTTTGAAGTCCTGGAATTTTCTTACGAGACGCTCAAAAAGCGGTTTGAAGAGCTGGCCTACCTCAACAAAGGCCTGATCATCGAGTGCGTGGACGAACGCACGGGCGAAAACCACCTCTTCCACGCTGAAGGCGGCATCCGCCAGTTTGTGGGCGATCTCAATTCGGGCGAGCAGGGCATCCATCCCATTATCTTCGGCGAGGGCGTGGTGGACAACGTCACCGTGGATTTCGCCCTCCAGTACAATGCAGGCTATAAGGAAAATATCCTTACCTTTGCCAACAACATCCGCACCAAGGAAGGCGGCACCCACCTGGTGGGCTTCCGCACGGCCCTGACCCGCGCCATCAACGCCTATATCAAGAGCCAGCCGGACCTTTCCAAAAAAATGAAGAATACGGCCCTCTCCGGCGACGACGTGCGCGAGGGCCTTACCGCCGTGGTCAGCGTCAAGCTGCCTCAACCCCAGTTTGAAGGGCAGACCAAAACCAAGCTCGGCAACAGCGAAGTGGCCGGCCTGGTTGCCGGCGTGGTCTATGACCGCCTGAACGTGTATTTTGAAGAGAATCCCAAGGACATCCGTCTGATTATTGATAAGGCCGTGGACGCCGCCCGCGCCCGAGACGCCGCCCGCCGCGCCAAAGAGCTGGTGCGCCGCAAAGGCGCGCTCTCGGACAACGCCCTGCCCGGCAAACTGGCGGACTGCCAGAGCAAGGATCCGTCGGAATCCGAACTGTTCATCGTGGAGGGCGATTCCGCAGGCGGTTCGGCCAAGCAGGGCCGCAACCCCAAAAATCAGGCCATTCTGCCCTTGCGCGGCAAAATCCTTAATACTGAGCGCACCCGCTTTGACCGCATGCTGGCCAACAAGGAAGTGAAGGCCCTTATCACGGCCATGGGCGCTGGCATCGGGGAAGAAGACACGGACCTGGACAAGCTGCGCTACCACAAGATCATTATCATGACGGATGCCGACGTGGACGGCGCGCACATCCGCACCCTGCTGCTGACCTTCTTTTTCCGTCAGTATCAGGAAATGGTGGAACGCGGCTTTGTCTACATTGCCCAGCCGCCTCTTTATCGCGTCCACAACGCCCGCCTGGAGCGCTTTATCAAAGACGACGCGGAGCTCAACGAGTTTCTGCTCTCCCGGGTGAGCGAAGACGTGGCCGTGCTGGCCTCCAACGGCAAGACCTACAGCGGCGACGTCATGGTGGAGCTTATGGAACGCATTGAAAAACTGGAAAACCGCATCAACGATGCGGAGCTGGGCGGCAACCCGCGCGAGCTCTTCCTGGCCCTGGTCACCTACCCCCGGCGCATTGATCCGGATTTGCTCCAGAACAAAGACGAAGACCTGATCCAATGGCTCAATGCCCACAACTACATGCTGACCCTGGAGCGGGAACAGAGCGAAGACGAAGAAGAACGTCTTTTTGCCGTCTTTGAGAACACCGGTGGGCACCACACCCGGCGCGGCATGGAATTTTTCAGCTCGCGCCTCTACCGCCAGACCTGGCAGATGTTTGACGACCTGCGCCAGGAGTGCGGCGGGCTCAACTTCCGGCTGCGCCGCAAGGACGGCGAAGCCGAGGCCGAAAGCCTTTTCGGTCTTATGGGCATGGTGCTGGACGAGGCCCGCAAAGGCATCAACATCCAGCGCTACAAAGGCCTGGGCGAAATGAACCCGGAACAGCTCTGGGTTACCACCATGAACCCCGACAACCGTGTGCTCCTCCAGGTCTCCGTGGAGGACGCCAACGAGGCCTCAGACGCTTTTGAAGAGCTCATGGGCGACCGTGTGGAACCCCGCCGGGACTTCATTGAACGCAATGCCCTGGCTGTGCACGATCTGGATATTTAGGATGGAAAACATTGCGGGATGCGGGCCTGTTGTAAAAGGCTCCGGACCCCGCGCCGCAGCTCTGAAAACTGTTATTTTTGGTTCGCAGTGCAACATTCTGGCATAAGAATGTTGCAGCATGCGAGCGTAATAAAGGGGGTTCGGGGGCTTGTTCGCCCCCCGGCCGCCGGAGGTTCTTCTCCCTCCGCATAAAAAGCAACGAGGCCTGTAGTGGCAGAAACGCAGCAGCAAGTCAGTATTGAGAAAGAGCTCCGCAAGTCGTATCTGGAGTATTCGCTTTCAGTGATCATCGGGCGCGCCATACCGGACGCGCGCGATGGTCTCAAGCCCGTGCACCGGCGTATTTTGTATGCGCAGTATGAGCTTTCCAACGCCTATAACCGGCCGCACAAAAAGTCGGCGCGCATTGTGGGCGACGTCATAGGCAAGTACCATCCGCACGGCGATTCTGCGGTTTACGACGCCCTGGTGCGCATGGCGCAGGATTTTTCCATGCGCGATCCCCTGGTGGACGGCCAGGGCAACTTCGGTTCCATTGACGGCGACGCCCCGGCGGCCATGCGTTATACGGAAGTGCGCATGTCGCGGCTGGCGCAGGAGTTTTTGGACGATATCGACAAAAACACCGTCGATTTCCGGCCCAACTACGACAACACCCTGCAAGAGCCTTCGGTAATGCCCACCAAGGTGCCTAATCTGCTGCTCAACGGCAGTTCGGGCATTGCTGTGGGCATGGCCACCAATATTCCGCCGCACAACCTTGGCGAGCTCTGCGAGGCGCTGCTCTATTTGCTGGACAACCCCCAGTGCGGGGTGGACGACCTCATGGACTTCGTCAAAGGGCCGGACTTCCCCACCCGCGGTTTTGTCTATGCGGGCAAGGGCCTGTACGACGCCTACCACACGGGGCGCGGCACGGTGAAGGTGCGCGGCCGGGTGGAAGTGGAGGACCGCAAAAAGGGCGCGCAGGCCATTATCATCAGGGAAATCCCCTTCGGGCTGAACAAGTCCTCCCTGGTGGAAAAGATCGCCGCCCTGGTCAACGACCGCAAGATCGACGGCGTGTCCGATCTGCGGGACGAATCGGACCGCAAGGGCATCCGGGTGGTCATTGACCTCAAGCGCGGCACCATTCCGGATCTGGTCATCAATGGCCTGTACAAGTTCACGCCGCTGGAGACGAGCTTCGGCATCAACATGCTGGCCGTGGTGGACAACCGGCCGCAGCTGCTTACCTTAAAGACGGCGCTCTCCTGCTTTGTGGACCACAGGCGCGAGGTGGTCATCCGCCGCACGCGCTACGACCTGGAAAAAGCCGAAGCCCGCGCCCATATTCTGGAAGGCCTGCGCATTGCCATTGACAATATTGACGAGGTGGTGGCGCTTATCCGCGCCTCGGCCAGCCCGGACGAGGCCCGCGCGGCCCTCATGGCCCGGTTTGAACTTTCCGAGGTGCAGGCCAAGGCCATTCTGGAAATGCGCCTGCAACGCCTTACGGGCCTGCAGCGCGATGAGCTCATGGCCGAATACAAGGATCTTTTGCAGAAAATTCAGTTCTACAAGTCCGTGCTGGACAATCCGGAAGTGCTGCGCGGGGAGCTGAAAAAAGAAATTACGGAAATCCGCGACACTTTTGCCACGCCCCGGCGCACGGAAGTGCTGCGCGAGGCGCTCAACAGCATAGACATCGAAGACCTTATCCCGGACGACGAAATGGTCATCACCCTTTCGCGGCGCGGGTACATGAAGCGCACGGCGCTGGAAAACTACCAGCAGCAGAAGCGCGGCGGCAAGGGCATTGCGGCGCTGCACATTTCTGATGACGACTATGTGCAGGAATTTCTCACCACCACCAACCACCAGTATCTTTGCCTTTTTACCAATAAAGGCCGCATGCACCAGCTCAAGGTGCATCAGGTGCCGGAAGGCAGCCGCACGGCCAAGGGCGTGCATATCAACAATCTGCTGCCGCTGGAGGAAGGGGAGTGGGTCACCACGGTGCTGGCCCTGCGGGAATTTGCCGAGGACAAGTTTTTCCTGTTCGTCACCAAGCGGGGCATGGTCAAGCGGTCTTCGGCTTCCCTGTACGCCCGCTGCCGCAAGACGGGCCTTATGGCCGTGGGCCTGCGTGAGGACGACGAGCTGGTGGTGGTGCGGCCCATCCGCGACAACAGCCACATTGTGCTGGCCACGGCCGACGGCTACGCCATCCGCTTCGCCTGCCAGGACGTGCGGCCCATGGGCCGCGTGGCCACGGGCGTCAAGGGCATTGCCCTCAGGCGGCACGACGCGGTGGTGGCCGGGGTCATCCTTAAGGATGTGGACAGGACCACGGAAATCATGTCCATCTCCGTCAATGGCTACGGCAAGCGCACCAGCGTGGACCTCTACCGGGTGCAGAGCCGCGGCGGCAAGGGCATTATCAACTTTAAGGTGACCGCCAAGACGGGCCCCGTGGTGGGGGCCATGCCCGTGCGGGACAGCGACGGCCTCATCCTGCTCACCTCTACCAACAAGGTAGTGCGCATCGGGGTGGAAGACGTGCGCAGCAAAGGCCGGGCCACCATGGGCGTTATGCTGGTGCGCCTGGACGAAGGCGCGCGGGTGGTGGGCTTTGACCGCGTGGACGAAGGCGGCCAGACCGGCCGGGACGCGGGCGAGGATATGGACGAAGCGCCTCAGGCGCCGCCTGCGCCCGTAACGGAGAAGCCGGCAACGCCGGAATCCGGCCCCGGAGACGGGGAGGACTAGCCCGTGGGGGGGCAGCGGCTTCCTGCGGCGGCCCCCTGGGGCGACCCGGCCCGGCCCGGCCGCGCGATCGTGCCTGCCGCTGCGCCGCTGGCCGCACAAATCGCGCGGCAGCCGCTGTGGGCCGCGTTGGCTGTAGTGCTGCTCTGCCTTGCGTGGATTGCGGGCTGCAACCGGGATCTCACCGGGGACGACCTTACGGAGGCCCGCGCCGCCATGGCCCGGCAGGACTGGTCCCTGGCGGAACGGCTGCTGGAGCGCTTTCTGCGGGAAGAGCAGGATCCGGACCAGCGCTGGGAAGCCTGGCGGCAGCTGCTCACCGTGGTCAACGCGGCGGGGCAGGAGCCCAGGGCCAGCCTGGAACTGCTGGAAACCATGCTGGAAGAATATATGGATAACGACGCCCGCGCGGCCGTCATTCTGCGGCGCATGGGCGAAGTTAACGAGGTTATGCACCGGCACGAGGCCGCGGCCGACGCCTGGAACGCTTATATCGGCCTGGCCGGGCTGACGCCGCGGCAGAGCGTGGAAGGCTACCGCAGGCTGGCGGGCATGCAGTTCAAGCTGCGGCGCTTTGACGCCGCGGAGGATACCTTGCAGCAGTGCCTGGCTCTGCCCGTGGCGGAAAAAGAGACGCTGCTCTGCGCCTATGACCTGGCGGATCAGAATACGGCGCGGGAACGCTGGCAGGAAGCGGCGGACCTTTCGCAGCAGATTCTGGACAGCGACGCGGAAAAGCCCTTGCGGGGGCTTGCTGGCTACCTGCTTGCGGACGCCCTGGAGCAGCTGGGCAAAACCAGGGAAGCCCTGAAACAGTTTGAACTTGCGCGGGACGCCTACCCCAACCCCCCGGTCATTGACAACCGGATTGCGCACCTGCGGAAGAAAATGAAGAAGTAACAGCGTATGATCAAGCACGAATGCGGCGTTTTCGGCATCTATGATCATGAGGACGCGGCGCGTCTGGCCTATTTTGCGCTCTACGCGCAGCAGCACCGCGGGCAGGAAAGCGCGGGCATCGTCACCTGCGACGCGGCGGGCGTGCACGAGCACAAAGGCATGGGCCTTGTGCCGGACGTCTTTGCCGAAGCGGACCTGCAGGCCCTGACCGGGCGCATCGCCGTGGGCCATGTGCGCTATTCCACCACCGGGCGCTCCGTCAGCGCTAACGCCCAGCCTTTTCTGGTGCGCTACAAAGGCCACGACGTGGCCCTGGCCCACAACGGCAACCTGGTCAACGCCGGCGAGCTGCGCGAAGACCTGGAAAACGAAGGGGCCATCTTTTCCACGGGCAACGATACGGAAGTGTTCATGCACCTTCTGGTGCGGGCCCTGCGCCACAACGATATGCCCGGAGCCATCAAGGAGGCCTGCGCCCGCGTGCGCGGGGCCTACTGCCTGCTGGTCATGGTGGACGGGGTGCTGGCGGCCGTGCGCGATCCCCTGGGCTTCCATCCCCTGGCCATGGGCCGCAAAAACGGCAGCGTGGTCTTTGCCTCCGAAACCTGCGCCTTTGACCTCCTGGAGGCCGAATACGAACGCAGCGTGGAGCCGGGTGAGATCGTTATTGCGGATAAAACCGGCGTGCGCAGCGAGTGGCTGCTGGGCCAGCGCCCCGCCCACAAGCGGCAGTGCATCTTTGAGCTGGTCTACTTTGCCCGGCCCGATTCTTACGTTTTTGACGAGCAGGTTTACCTCTGCCGCAAAAAAATGGGCTGGAACCTGGCGGAAGAATCCGCCCCGGATGTGGATTACGTTATGCCCTTCCCGGATTCGGGCGTCTACCCGGCCCTGGGCTTTGCCCAGCGCTCCGGCCTGCCGTATGAGCATGCCATGATCCGCAACCACTATGTGGGCCGCACCTTCATCCAGCCTTCGCAGAGCATGCGCAGCTTCGGCGTGCGGGTCAAAATCAACCCCGTGCGGGCCATGATCGAGGGAAAACGCCTTTGCATCATTGACGATTCCATCGTGCGCGGCACCACCATGACCACCAGGGTCAAAAAACTGCGCGAGCTGGGCGCCAAAGAAGTGCATATCCGCATCTCCTGTCCGCCCGTAAAGTTCCCCTGCCACTACGGCATAGACTTTTCCTCGCGCGGCGAGCTCATCGCCGCCCAGCACAGCCTGCCGGAAATCACCCGCCGACTGGGCGCGGATTCCCTCCACTACCTGAGCGTGGAGGGCCTGCTGGGCTCCGTAAGCCATCCTGAGGATTACTGCCTGGCCTGCTTTACCGGCGATTACCCCGTGCCCTGCGAGGAATGCGGCGGCAAATTCCGCTTCGACGCCCCTTGCGGCCAGCGCTAGTCCAGGATAACTTTACCAAGTTTTGCAAAAATGGAACGCGCAAATGTGTTGCGAAGGGGCTGCAGAAAGCCGCCTCCGGCGGCTAGGGGGGCTTTGCCCCCAGCTTCCCAAATTTTTTGCGACTTCCTTGGGTTTATTGAAGCAGCAGCAAACGTTTAGGGGGTGGGCGCGCGGGGGAGAGACCCTTTTCAAAAGGGTTCCTCCCCCGCACTTCTCCCCGCCTCCCCAGAGGACAGCATGAGCATTACGCGCATCAAGGGTTTTGCGGATATGTTTCCGCCGGAGAGCGACACGTTCACGCGCCTGGAGAACACGGCGCGGGAGGTGTTTTTTCGCTACGGCTTTGTGGAGCTGCGCACGCCCATTGTGGAGTTTACGGAGCTGTTTCAGCGCTCCATCGGCGAGGAAACCGATGTGGTGCAGAAGGAGATGTACACCTTTCCGGACCGCAAAGGGCGGTCGCTCACCCTGCGGCCCGAGGCCACGGCCGGGGTCATGCGGGCGTATATTGAAGCCGGGCTGGTCAACAAGGAGGCCGTGAGCCGTCTGTTCACCACGGGGCCCATGTTCCGTTACGAACGGCCGCAGAAGGGGCGCATGCGCCAGTTCCACCAGATCAACTGCGAGTGCCTGGGCAGCCACAGTCCGTATGCGGATGCGGAGCTCATCAGCATGCTGCTGCGGTTTCTGGGCGCGCTGGGCCTGCGGGAGCTGACGCTGAAGGTCAATTCTCTGGGCTGCGCCCAGTGCAGGCCCCGGTTTCGTGAGGCTTTGCTGGCCTATCTGGCGGGGGTGGACAGGGCGGCGCTCTGCCCGGATTGCGCCCGCCGGGTGGAGACCAACCCGCTGCGCGTGCTGGATTGCAAGCAGCCCGGCTGCCGGGCCATTACGGATCAGGCCCCGCATCTGCTGGACTACAATTGCCCCGATTGCCGGGCGCACTTTGACGTGGTGCTGGATCTGCTTGCCGCGGCGGGCGTGGCTTATGAGCTGGACCACCGCCTGGTGCGCGGGCTGGACTATTACTGCCGCACCACTTTTGAGGTGGTGAGCGGCAGCATCGGCGCGCAGGCGGCGGTGGCGGGCGGCGGCCGGTACGACGGCCTGGTGCAGAGCCTGGGCGGGCCGGACGTGCCCGGCGTGGGCTTTGCCTGCGGCATGGAGCGTCTGGCCCTCATGCTGGAGGCGGGCGCGGCCCCGGCCCCGGCCCCGGATTTTTATCTGGTCTGCATGGATGGGCCGAGCCGCCGCGAGGGCTGGCTGCTGGCGCAGCAGTTGCGTGGCGCGGGCCTGCGCGGCGAGATGAATTTCAGCGAAGGCGGGTTCAAGAGCCTGATGCGCCAGGCGGGCAAATCCGGAGCGCGCTATGGTTTGATTCTGGGGCCGGACGAGCTGGCTCGCGGCGAAGTGGTGGCCAAGCATCTTGAAAGCGGCCGGCAGCAGAGCGTGCCCAGGGCCGGAATTGTGGACTTTTTGCAGGCGGGAGCCGAAACCAATGACTGAGCAGATGGATACGGCGGCGCAAGACCGCCAGCAGCAGGACGTGCAGCAGGAGCACCGCAAATACGTTACCGACCTGGGCGACTGGCGGCGCACGCACCACTGCGGGCAGCTGACCATTGCCGACGACGGGGCGGAGGTCTGCCTCATGGGCTGGGTGCAGTACCGGCGTGACCACGGCGGGCTGATTTTTGTGGACCTGCGCGACCGCGAGGGCCTTACCCAGGTGGTTTTCAGCCCGGATATGGCCCCGGAGGCCCATGCCAACGCGCATATCCTGCGTTCGGAATATGTGCTGGCCGTCAAGGGCAAGGTGCGGCCCCGGCCAGAGGGCATGGTCAACCCCAATCTGGTCACGGGCCAGATTGAGGTGGTGGTCTACGAATGGAAGCTGCTCAATACCTCCAAAACGCCGCCTTTCCCCATTGAGGACCGTTGCGACGCCGGCGAGAACCTGCGCCTGATCTGGCGCTATCTGGACCTGCGGCGGCCACGCATGCAGGCCAACCTGCGCCTGCGCCACCGGGTGGCCCAGTGCCTGCGGCGGTACCTGGACGAGGAGGGCTTTACGGAGGTGGAAACCCCGGTGCTCACCAAATCCACGCCTGAAGGCGCGCGGGACTTTCTGGTGCCCAGCCGTCTTAATCCGGGCGAATTTTACGCCTTGCCGCAGTCTCCGCAGATTTTCAAGCAATTGCTCATGGTGGCCGGCCTGGAGCGCTACTTCCAGATTGTGCGCTGCTTTCGCGACGAAGATCTGCGCGCCGACCGGCAGCCCGAGTTCACCCAGGTGGACATGGAAATGAGCTTTGTGGACGAGGAGCAGGTCATGGCCGTGGCCGAGGGCCTTATGGAGCGCGTGTTCCGGGAGGTCATGGGCCTGGAGATTCCCCGGCCCTTCCCGCGCCTGACCTGGGATGAAGCCATGAGCCGCTACGGCGTGGACAAGCCCGACACCCGCTTTGGTCTGGAGCTGGCGGACGTGACCGCCATTGTGCACGGCAGCGGCTTCAAGCTCTTTGCCGCGGCTCCGCTGGTCAAGGCCATGAAGGTGCCCGGCGGGGAGAGCCTGAGCCGCAAGGAGATCGACGGCTTTACCGAATTTGTGAAGATCTACGGCGCGCAGGGCCTGGCCTGGATCAAAATCAAGGCCGCCGAGTGGCAGTCGCCCATTGCCAAGTTTCTGTCCGAGGAAGAGCGCCAGGGCATCGCCAAAGCGCTGGACCTGCAGGTGGGGGACATTGTCTTTTTCCAGGCGGGCGATCCGGCCATGGTCAACGCCGCGCTGGGCAATCTGCGCGTGCATCTGGCCGGGCATCTGGGGTTGATCCCGGAAAACAGCTTCAATTTCCTCTGGGTGACGGATTTTCCCCTCTTCGAGTACGATGCGGAGGAAAAGCGCTATGTGGCCTGCCACCATCCTTTTACCGCGCCCGCGCCCGGCCATCTGGAGCTCATGTCCGCGGATCCGGCCAAGGCCCGCGCCCGCGCCTATGATATGGTGCTCAACGGCAACGAGGTGGGCGGCGGCTCCATCCGCATCCATACGGGCGAAGTGCAGCGCCGCATGTTCGCGGCCCTGGGCTTTTCGCCGGAGCAGGCCGAGGCCCAGTTCGGCTTTCTTATCCAGGCCCTGGAGCAGGGCGCGCCGCCCCACGGCGGCCTTGCCTTCGGCCTTGATCGCCTTATCATGTTGTTGACAGGGGCGGGCAGCATTCGCGATGTCATCGCCTTCCCCAAAACCCAGAAGGCCACCTGCCTTATGACGGAAGCGCCTTCCCCCGTAGCGGCCAAGCAACTGCGCGAGCTGGGCCTGCGCCTGCGCGAACAGCCGGCGGCGGCCCAGGAAAAAACAGCCGCGCCGCAAAGCTGACCGCCCGGCAGGACAACCGTTCCGGCGGCGTCAGGCCTGCGCCCGCAGCCTTTGGCCGGGAAAAGGCCTGACGCCGTGCAAGGCGGTTTGCGCCTGTTGCGCGCCTGAAGCGCGGTCGGCGCGTTGGCCCTTGCGGCGCGCCGCAAGAAGGATATTGCCATGCTGCTGGACATTGTGACTTACCCGGATCCGCGCCTCAAAGAGGTCTGCGCGCCCGTGCTGGAAGTGACGGAAGAAATCCGCCGCCTGGCGGCGGATATGCTGGAAACCATGTACGCCGCGCCCGGTGTGGGCCTGGCCGCCCCGCAGGTGGGGCGCAGCATCCGGATGCTGGTCATGGATCCCACGGTGCAGGACGGCGAAAAGAATCCCCGCGTGCTGGTCAACCCCGTGCTTTCCCTTTCGGGCGAGGAAGTGCGCAGCGAGGCCGAAGGCTGCCTTTCCGTGCCCATGAATTACCGGGCCGACGTCAGGCGCATGAGCAACGTGCACCTCTCGGCCATGGATCTGGACGGCAACCGTATAGAGGAAGACCTGGAAGGCTTCCCCGCCATTGTGCTGCAGCACGAGTACGACCATCTGGACGGCATCCTGTTCATCGATAAAATCAGCCGTCTGCGGCGCAGCCTGTACGACAGCAAGGTAAAAAAGTGGCTCAAGCGCAAAACTGCCGCCTAGTTTTTATGGGCACGCCGGATTTCGCCGTGCCCACGCTGCGCCGCCTGGCCGCCTGGCCGCACGGCGCGCTCGTCGCCGTCTATACCCAGCCGGACAGGCCCGCCGGGCGCGGGCACAGGCTCGCCATGCCGGCCGTGAAGCAGGCCGCTCTGGAACTGGGCCTGCCCGTGGAACAGCCGGAAAATTTTAAAGATCCCGCCGCCGTGGCCCGGCTGGGCGCTTACGCGCCGGACGTGCTGGTGGTGGCCGCTTACGGCCTGCTGCTGCCCCAGGCCGTGCTGGATCTGCCCCGGCTTGCGCCGCTCAATGTGCATGCCTCCCTCCTGCCGCGCTGGCGCGGGGCCGCACCCATCCAGCGCGCCGTCATGGAGGATTGGCAGCCAGGGGCCCGCACGGGCGTTTCCATCATGCGCGTGGTGCGCCAGCTGGACGCCGGACCCGTGTACGCCCGCGCCTCCCTGCCCCTGGACGACCACACGGCGGGCAGCCTGCACGACGCCCTGGCCCGGATGGGCGCGGAGCTGCTGCCGCAAGTGCTGGACGCCCTGCTGGAGGGCCGCGCCGCGGCTGAGGAGCAGGACGCGGACAGCGTCACCTACGCCGCAAAAATCACCCGTGAAGACAGCTGCATAGACTGGAGCCGCCCCGCCGTCCAGGTCCACGCCCATATCCGCGGCGTCACGCCCTGGCCTGGGGCGCGCGTTGCGCTGCGCTTTGACGGGCAGGACAAAACCTTTCCCTGCACCGTGGCCCCTGGCGCGCCCGGCGCGGCCTGCCCCGGCGCGGCCCCCGGCACGCTTGCCTATGCGGACGAACAACTGCGCGTGGCCTGCGCTGACCGCTGGTATGCGCTTGGCCCCCTGCGCCCCCAGGGCCGCAAAAGCATGTCCGCCCGCGACTTCGTCAACGGCGCGCTGCGCGGCCTGCGGCCCGGCCCGTGCGGCCACGCTGCGGCAGAGTAAGATGCCGCGGCGCTGTGAACTTGCAAAAACGGGAAAGCTGCCTCCGGCGGCCAAAGGGGCGTGTGCCCCCTTGGAATTCCCGCTTCAGGGGCGCTACGGGCAGCACAGGGTCTCTGTCGGTCTGTTTCCTCTGTAACTATCTGCTGCCTGTTCGGATGCCCGCTCGCTGCGCCCCGTAAAGAAAAGGTTTTTCTTCCTCACCGCTTTTCCCCTCCCAACCGTTTTAACCGAGGCCGTATGGCGTTGCTGCACAAGTCTCCGTATTCCTTGCCTCCGACGCAGTACGGCGGGGCGCGCAAACGGGTGTTCATCGGGCTCATGCTGGGTTCGTGCCTGCTGTTGTGCGTGGTTCTGGCGGTGTTTCTCATTTTGCCCTGGACGGGGTTTCTGGGGGTGCGGCACTGGCTGCCGGCGGTGAGCGTTACGGTGGCGGTGGCGGGCATGCTGGCGGTGCTCTGGCTGTGCCTGAGCCTGGTTTTTCATATTTACACGGGCCGCCCTTTGCCGGGGTGCGGCGGTGTGCGCCATGTAACGGTGCGGCTGTTTTTTCCGCTCATGGAGCTGCTGGCCAAGCTGGTGGGCCTGGACAGGGCAGTGGTGCGGCGCTCCTTTGTGAAGGTCAACAATGAGATGGTGCTGGCGGCGCGCGGGCCGGTAAAGCCGGAAGCGCTGCTGGTGCTTTTGCCGCATTGCCTGCAGCGCAGCGCCTGCCCGCACCGGCTGGTGCACAATGCGGACCACTGCCGCCGCTGCGGGGCCTGCCCTGTGGGGGCGCTGCTGGAGCTGCGCGACGCCTACGGCGTGCGCCTGGCCATTGCCACGGGCGGCACCATTGCCCGGCGCATTGTGGTGCAGGCCCGGCCGCGCTGCATCATTGCCGTGGCCTGCGAGCGCGACCTGACCTCCGGCATTCAGGACAGTTATCCCATTCCCGTGTTCGGGGTGCTTAACGAGCGGCCCCACGGCCCCTGCCTGGACACGCTGGCCCCGCTGGACGCCATTGAGTCCGCCATCCGGCTGTTTCTTGGTCTGGGCCCCGCGCCGGGCGCGGCGCTTTCTCGCGCGGCCGCCGGAGCGGGGCGGAACGCAGGGGAGGGGCGCTGATGGGTTTGCCGAAGGGCTGGAAAAGGCTGCGGCTTACGGCCCGCAATGCGGCTTTGCGGACCTTGCTGCTGACGGATGGCGGGCAGCCCGTGCAGGCGGCTCTGGACGCCGTGCTGGCAACGACGGGCGCTGGCCGGGATGACGAGAGCTTGTCCGCGCGGGACAGACACTTGTGCGCGGAACTGGTCTACGGCTGCCTGCGGGCGGAAATCCGCCTTGACTATGTGCTGGGGCAGGTGCTGCCCCGGCCGGGGGATCTGCCGCGGCCTTTGCGGCATGTGCTGGCCCTTGGGGTTTACGGCCTGCTGCTGCAGGAGAAGGTGCCGGACCACGCCGTGCTGCACGAGGCCGTGGAACAAGCGCGGGCTTTGTACGGCCAGGGCCTGGCCCGGCTGACCAACGCGGCCCTGCGCGCGGTGCAGCGCCTGGGGGACGCCCCGCGCGGCGAGGATTTTTATGCCCAGGGCGCGGCGGACGCGCTGGCGGGCCTGGCCGTTTTTTGCGCGGCCCCGGAGTGGCTGGCGCGGCTGTGGGCTCAGGCCTACGGGGAGGCGGACGCGGCTCGGCTGCTGCGGCGCTCCTGCGCCCGGCCCTGGAGCGGCCTGCGGGTCAACGCCCGGCATGTGCGGGCCGCAGCCCTTTTGGCGGCCTTGCGGGCCCTGCCCGGCGCGACGGCCGTGGGCGCTTGGGGCGCGGCACTGGGGCCGGGAAAGCTGCCGGAGGCGGTTCTGGAGCGTCCTTTGGCCGCCTGGCAGGCCGAAGGGGCGCTCTCTTTTCAGGCCGCCGGTTCGCAGGTGGCGCTGGCGGCGCTGGGCGCGGCCGATCTGGCGGGCCCGGTGTGGGACATGTGCGCGGGCTACGGCGGCAAAAGTGCGGCGCTTCTGGAGCAGGGCGCGGCCGTGGGGCTCTGCACGGACAACAGCAGCGCTCGGCTGCGCTCCCTGCCGGGGCTCTGCCGCCGCCTGGGCCTGGACGCGCCGCCCGTGTGCCTGGCGGACGCCGCGCGGCCTCCTCTGGCCCGCTGGCGCGGGGATATGCTGCTGGACGTGCCCTGTTCCGGCCTGGGCGTGCTGGCCCGCCGCCCGGATATCCGCCGCCGCGGGCCGGAGCGCCTGACAACGCTGACCGCCCTGCAGGAACGTTTGCTGCGCAGCGCTGCAACGCTGCTGGAACCGGGCCGCCGCCTGGTTTACATTACCTGCACCCTGAACCCGGCAGAAAACGACCAGGCCGTGGCGCGGCTGCTCGGGGCCTGCCCTGGCCTGCGGCTGGAACAGACCTGGCAGACCCCCCACGACCACCCCTGGCTGGAAGGCATGTTCGGGGCGGTGCTGCGCAGGGGGTAGCGCGTGAGGCTCGCCGCACATCTGCGGCGGGAATTTGAAACGGTTTTTGGTCAGCGGCGCAGGGCGGCGGGCAGGGCGAAGTAGAGGCGGGCGGCCAGGTCAAAGCAGGCTCCTGGCAGGTAGCTGGCCCACCAGAAAAGGCGGTGCTTGCGGCTGGCGCTGCGCCAGGGGCGCAGCACGCTGCGGGCTGCGGCGTTGCGGCCCTGCCGCCAGAGGTCCACGGCCTTCTGGAAGGCGGCGCGGCGGGTCAGCAGGGCTGCCAGGTCGGCGTAGTCCGCATCATAGCCGGGGTAGAGGCGGCGGTGTTTGTCCAGGATGTACAGGGTTTCGTCCGCGAACTGGCCGAATTTGCGGAAGGTGGTGTTGGCCCCGTGCACGCGCCAGAGGGTCAAGGGGGCGTCCACATGGTCCAGTTCCCAGTCGTGGGCGATGCGGTAGAAGACGTCGGCCTCTTCGCAGACGTTGAGGCTCTCGTCAAACCAGCCGCCGTTTTCGCCCGTGCCGGGGGCCACGCCTTTGGGGGAAAGGCCCGTGAGGGCCGTGGCCCGGATCATGGCGGAGGACATGGAAATCCACTGTCGCTCCATAAGGGCGGCAAAGGCCATGCCCCGCTGGGGCGCGGTGGCGGCAAAAAGGCGGCGGCGCATGCCCCGGCCGTCGAAGATTTCCGTATCAGTGCAGACCAGGCCCACGCGGGGGTTGGCATCGAAGAGCGCCATCTGGGCCGCCAGTTTTTCCGGCCGCCAGAGGTCGTCGCAGTCCAGAAAGGCCAGGCAGCGGCCGCGGGCCTGGGCCAGGGCCAGGTTGCGGCCCGCGCCCAGGGGCACAATGGTTTCGCCCCGGAAGTAGCGCACCTTGGGGCCGTAGCTCTGGGCAATGGCGGGGCTTGCGTCTGTGGAGGCGTTGTCCCAGAAAATAACCTCAAAATCCGTAAAGGTCTGGGCCATGAGGCTGTCCAGAGCTTCCCGCAGATGGCGGGAGCTGTTCAGACAGTTCATGACGACCGAAACGGCCGGGGCCTCCGGGGCCAGGGCGGGGCTGGGCGCGGCGTGAGCGGCCATGACCGTCAGCTCAGGGCCGCCGCAAGGGCGTCGCAGACCGCGTCCACGTCCGCGTTGCTCAGGCCGGGGTGCAGGGGCAGGGTCAGGATCTGGGCGTAGAGGGCTTCCGTCACGGGCAGGCTGGGGCTGCCGCCGCCGAAAAAGCTCAGCAGGTGGTTGGGCTTGTAGTGCACGCCCGTGGGGATGCCTTTGTCTGCCAGGGCGCGGACCACGGCGTCTTTGCGGCCGTCCAGCACGCGCACGGGCAGGATGTGGGGCACGATGTGGTCCTGGGGATCCGTGGCGAACAGGCGCAGGCCCTTCACCGGGGCAAGGCGCTGGGCGTAGCGGGCGGCCAGGGCGCGCCGCGCCGGGGCGAATTCGTTTTCCAGGCGGCCCAGCTGCACGCGGCCCACGGCGGCCATGATGTTGCTCATGTGGTAGCGCCAGCCCTGGCGTTTGACGTCCGGATCCCAGGAGCGCGTGCCGGAAAAGCGCTTCTGGGCGTCGTTTTCCACCGAGAGCAGGCGGGCGTCCGAGGCCAGGCGGGCCACTTCGGGGTCAAAGGCGACCAGGCAGCCGCCTTCGCCGCAGGTGATGTTCTTGATGCCGTCGAAGCTGAAGCAGACCACGTCGCCGAAGCTGCCGATTTTGCGGCCGTGGCGCAGGCAGCCGAAGGCGTGGGCCGCGTCTTCCACCACGCGCAGGCCGTGGCGGCGGGCAAAGGCGTAAACTTCTTCCAGCTGCCAGGGATTGCTGGCGTAGTGCACGGGCATGACGGCGATGGTGCGGGGGCTTAAGCGGCGGGCGGCGTCCTTAAGGTCCAGGGTGCCCGTTTCTTCCAGAACGTCGCAGGCCACGGGGCGGCAGCCCGCGGCGCTGATGGCCTGGAAGGAGGCCACAAAGGTCAGGCTGGGCACCAGCACCTCTGGTTTGCCGTCCTGGAGGCCGCAGCCGGCGGCCACGGCGTCCACGGCCAGGTGCAGGGCCGCGGTGCCGGAATTGACGGTCACCACCTGCGCGGGCGCCACGCCCAGGTAGGCGGCCAGCTCTTCTTCAAAGCGGCGCACTTCCGCGCCCATGCCCAGATAGCCGTCCTCCAGCAGGACGCGCGCCACGGCGCGCGCCTCCGCCTCGCCCACGATGGACCGGGACAAACGCATGGCCGACATACACAGCCTCCTTGTGGGGCTAGCCCACTTCGGCCTTCGTGTCGCTCAATAACGTGTCCAGGTCAAGCAGAATCAGCAGCCGGTCGTCCAGCTTGCCCACGCCGCGGATGTATTCCGAGCCTATGCCGCAGACCACGGGGGGCGCGGGCTCCACGGTGGAGGCGGGGATGCGCAGCACCTCGGAGACGCCGTCCACCAGAAAGCCCACGATTTTCTGGTTGAATTCCATGACCACAATGCGGGTGCGGCTGTCGCGTTCCACCGGGGGCAGGTTGAAGCGGGTGCGCATGTTGATGACCGGAATGACCTTGCCGCGCAGGTTGATGACGCCCTCAATATAATTGGCCGCGTGCGGGACCATGGTGATCTGCATGGGGCGGATGATCTCCTGCACCGAGAGGATGTCTACGCCGAACTCCTCGTCGCCGATGTGGAAGGTGACCAGCTGCAGCAGGTTGTCCTCATGGGCGGGCGCGGCGGCGGATGCCGCCGGGGACGCGCCAGGGGCGTTGGGTGGCGTGGGTGTGGTCTGCGTCATAATGGTGCCTCCGTCTTTTCCGGGGATGTCCGGCCCCAGGCGTTCGCGCGGGGCGGACCATAAGCCGCCGCGCCTATCTTATCGGCAAGCTGCGGCAGGACTTCAGGCCTTTGCTTCCCAGCTTTGGGCCAGGGCGCGCTCGTCGGGCCGCAGCCAGTCAAGCCAGACCCGGCGCATGTAGTCAAAATGGTTGATGCGCAAATCCGCCAGGGGGCCGTGCGTCTGCCAGGGCTTGGGCCCGTGGAAGTGGACAATGTGCGCGGCGGCGCGGCATTCTTCCCGGTAGGGCGGGCAGTTCCAGCGGTCTTCCAGGCGGGTGATGCGCTTGCCGAAAAAATAGTTCAGCAGGGATTGGTCCAGGTTGCCTATGTTCCGTTCGTTTTGCCGGCAGAAGGCCAGAAAGTGCTCAATAAGCCCGTGCCGCCGCAGGCGATCCAGGTTGAACAGCGCCACGCCGCTGGAAAAGGTCCAGATGGGAAAAGGCATGGGCGTCACATATTCGCGGCCCTGATACGTATAGCGCAGTTCCTGGTGCGGATGGAAGAAAGGGGCGGTGTACTCCCTGGCCATGGCCATATGGCGCGGGGTCAGGGCCAGGAGTTCGTCCAGGGGGCGGCGGAAGAGTACGTCCGTATCGCAGTAGAGCGCCAGGGGGTCGCGGCTGAGCTCTGGCAGCAACGCCAGCTCCAGTTTGAGGAAGCAGCCCGCGCAGCGTTGTCCTTTGGGGGAGAGTGCGTCCGGCGTGATGCGGGGCTTGTGGCGCGCTACGGGGATGTTTTCCGCGGCCAGGGCCGCCAGAAGGGCGTCGTCCGCGCCGGCGTAGACGCAAAGGCACTCCGCGTGGGGCTGCACGGCCCTGAGGGAGCGCACCGCCGCCTTGAGCAGGAGCAGGTAGGCGGGCTTGTCGTCCAGGCAGAAGACCACTTTCATGGCCGGGCTTCCTCCTCTGAGCGGGCGGCGGCCTCCAGTTTTTCCAGCAGCAGTTCCGTGCGGCGGGCCATGCCTTCGGTGTCGAAATCGCGGAGCCGGTGCAGGACTTCCGTCACGTCCCCGGCGTAGGGCGTGCCTTCCACCAGGGGCACAAAGCGGGCCAGGGTCGCCTCTGCGCTGCCCCAGTCCGTGATCATGCGTTCGGGCAGAGTTTCCAGCAGGGCGAACAGCTCCCAGCGGCGGGCCGCAGAAAGGCAGAGCCGCCCGTCCGTGGCTGTTACGCTGTGCCCCTGCAGGGTGCTGATGCAGGCCAGGGCCTCGGCCATGCTGTGGGCAAAGTCCGCCATGAGCGCCGGGGGCGGCGCGCTGTGGGGCAGGTTGGCCTCCATAGCCGCAGTGAGCTTGCGGATGCGCTCCACCCCCAGGTTGGCGGCCACGCCTTTGACCGTATGGGCCAGGCGCGCGGCGGCGCGGTAATCCCCGGCGGCCAGGAGACCTTCCAGCTCGCGCGGGCTGTCGCCGTAGTGCTCCATGAAGCGCAGCAGCAGGTCGTGGTACAGACGGTTGTTGCCGCCCACGGTGGCGAGCCCGGCTTCAAAATTGACGGGCGGCGTCTGCGCCGCTGCGTCAGCCGGGCCTGCCGCTGCCGCATGGGGGTCGGCGTCCGCCGCCTTTGCGGCCTGCGGCAGCGGGGCGGGTTCACCGGGCGCGGGCGGGGCCGCCGTCTCCTGCGGGGCGTCGGGCCGGGCGGGCAGCCCGTCGGGCAGGCAGCGGCACAGGGCGTCGTAAAGGGCGGCCGGGTCCACGGGTTTGGTCAGGTAGTCGTTCATGCCCACGGTTTTGCCGTCGTGGCGCGAGGCCGCGTCCGTGTGGGCGGTCATGGCAATGACGGGCAGGCGGGCAGGGGAATAGCCCATGGCGCGGATGCGGCGGGTGGCTTCCAGGCCGTCCATGACCGGCATCTGCACGTCCATGAGCACGACGGAAACGTCGCCGCGGCGCACCGCCTCCAGGGCTTCCTGGCCGTTGGCGGCCAGGCGCACTTCCAGGCCCGCCCGGAGGAGCAGCTCCTGGGAAATCTGGGCGTTGATTTCGTTGTCGTCCACTACCAGCGCCACAGGGCGTTCCTGGGCCGGGGCCGGAGCGGGCGCGACCGCCGCCGCGGCCTGAGGCGGCGCGAAGGTCAGGGAGAAAAAGAAGGCCGTGCCCTTGCCGGGCGTGCTTTCCACCTGCAGTTCCCCGCCCATAAGGTGCACCAGTTGCCGGGCCAGGGCCAGGCCCAGGCCCAGGCCGTTGCCCGCGCGGGTCAGGGATTCGTCCCCAGGGGTGAAGGGCTCGAAAATGGTGGCAAGCTGCGCCGGGCTCATGCCCGGACCGGTGTCGGACACTATAAAGCGCAGGCGCGGCCCGGCGGCGGGGTCTGGAGCCGCGTTGGCGGGGTCGGGCAGCACCCGGCATTCCACAACGCCCTGGCGGGTATAGCGCACGGCGTTATCCAGCAGAATGCGCAGGGCTTCTTCCAGGTGGCGTTCGTCCCCTGTGACGGCGGCGGGCAGGTCGGGGTCAAGGGCTACGCGCAGGTCCAGCTGTTTTTCCAGGGCCGCCCCGGCCACGCTCTGGCGCAGGAGCTCCACGAATTTGGCCAGCACAAAGGGCTGGGGCTCCATCTGCACAATGCCTTCGCTGGCGTTGGAAAAGTCCAGGATGCGGTTGACCATGTCCAGCAGCACGCTGCCGGATTTGTTGATCTGCGCCAGGTAGTCGCGCTGCACGCCGCTGAGCTCCGTTTGCAGGCTCAGGTAGCTCATGCCGATGATGGCGTTGAGCGGGGTGCGGATTTCATGGCTGACGCGGCGCAGAAAGTCGTCCTGCACCCGGGAGGCCCGCTGGGCCAGCTCCAGGGAGGTGAGGGCCTGAGTCCTGGCCTGCACGGCCTGCCTGCGGTTGTTGTGGGCTGTGAGCTCCGCCGCCTTGAGCTCGTTGATGCGGGCGAACAGCGTGGCCTGCATGCCCTGCAGGGCGGCAAACATGCCGGAGAGCTCGTCCTGGTGCGTCAGGCGCAGGGGCGATGGATCTTTGCCGGCGGCCACGGCCGCCGCGTAGCGGCTTACGGCCCGCAAAGGGCGCACCACCCGCGTGTGGCAGACGTACATGTTGACCACCGCGCTCACGGCCAGCAGGCCCAACCCCGCCAGCACCGCGGCCAGCAGGGGGAGGAGGCCGGCCTGGCGCGCCGCAAGCTCATTGAGGAACGTGCCGCGCCATTCCTCGCGCAGGGCGCGCAGGCGGGCTTCCAGCTTCAGGGGCAGGCGGTCCAGACCCGTGCTGCGGAGCATGCGCCGCGCGCCTTCCGGGTCCGCCGGGCGCCCTTCGGCTTTGGCCTGGCCCAGGGCGCGGCCTACGGTGGTTTCCGTCAGATAGGCGATCTGCGCCGTTGCATCGAGCAGTTCGCGCAGCTGAGTCAGAATTTCCGGCGGGGCGTGGAGGCCGTCAGCCAGGGCGCTCAGAGAAATTTTTTGTCCTGGGGCCAGGCGGGAGTTTGCCGGGCGCGGCGCTTCCCCGCGGATGACCTCCACGCCCTGCCGCCAGGCCTCCAGGCTGGACCTGTCGCCCGTAACCACAAAGGCCAGGGCGTCGGCATAGGCCTGCTGCACGGTGGAGCCCATTTCGCCCAGCAGAGTCTCAAAATGGGAAAACTCGCGCACCATACCGTTGAGCGCGTGCTGCCCCCGCGCCAGCCAGAGCAGGCCGGTTGCCAGAACGGCCAGCAGCGCCAGCTGGGTAATGTTGGCCATGCGGAACAGACCACGGATGCTCATGCCTCGCCTCCGGTGCGGCCCCTCCCCGCGGCGCGCGGCAGGGAGGGTTCTTCTTGAAGTTCCCCCAAGCATGCCATAGGCTGCCGCAAAAATCACCTCCAACCGGCACTGCCGTCCCCCCCGGTCGCCATGTCCCCCACCCGATCCACCCTGCTGCCCCATCTTGCCCTGCTTACGGCCATGGCCTTCTGGGGCTCCACCTTTGTGGTTCTGCGCGTGGCGCTTGCCGCGTTCACGCCCCTGCAGACCATGACCGGCCGCATGCTGGTGGCCTGCCTGGCCCTGCTGCCCTTCTGGCCGCGCCTGTTCCGGGAGCTGCGGCGCAACGGGCACTGGGGCCTGCTCGCCCTCATGGGCCTCTGCGAGCCCTGCCTGTTTTTTTTGTTTGAGACCCACGCCCTGGGCCTGACTACGGCCTCCCAGGCTGGCATGGTCACGGCCCTGCTGCCCATGCTGGTGGCCGCCGCGGCGTATGTGGCCCTGGGGGAGCGCTCCGGCCCGCGCGTGTGGCTGGGCTTTGCCCTGGCCGTGGGTGGCGTGGTCTGGCTGAGCGGCACGGCCACCGCCGAAGCCGCCGCCGTCAATCCGGCCCTGGGCAACCTGCTGGAAGCCGCGGCCATGTGCTGCGCCACGGGCTATACCCTGCTGGCGCGCCGGCTCTCGCCTTTTTACAGCCCACTGTGCATTACGGCCGTACAGGCCGCCGCAGGGCTGATTTTTTTCAGCCTGCTGCTCTGTTTTGTGCCTGAAAGCCCCGCCAGGGTAGATCTGGGGCGGACTTTTCCCGCCTGGGCCCCCTGGGCCTGCGTGCTCTATCTGGGGGGCTGCGTGACCTTTGCCGGGTACGGCCTGTACAACCTGGGGGTCAACCGTCTTTCCGCCGGGCGGGCCGCGGCCTACACCAACCTGATTCCAGTTTTTGCCTTGTTTTTCGGCATCCTGCTGCTGGACGAACGCCTTAACCCCGGCCAGTACGCTGGCGCGGCGCTCATTGTGGCGGGCGTGGCGTGCAGCCAGCGGCGCGGAGGAACGGGAAGGAGGCCATAAGCGGACGGGGCCAGGCTGTCGGCGCAGCGGGAAGCGGCTGGGAACGTTGCGGCGGCCGGGCCTGCAAGACGTCGGTCCGGGCCGCGGCTGCTCCTCCGGCAAAGCCTCCGGTCCGGGCAGGCCGGGAGAAGGAAAACCCCCGGCATGGACCAGAAGCCATGCCGGAGGCGGGTACGGCGCAAAGCGTACCGGGGGGCAATCGGCCCGCGTCGGCGGTTGGAGGAGGGCTCCGCCGCGCGGGGCCTTGCGCCGTTTTCGCGGCAACGACGCCGGAGTGCGCCGTTCCGGGAAAAGCTCAGTTCAAAGCGTCCAGAAGCTGCAGCAGGCGGGCGGCGTCCGCGGCGTCGGGCGTTTGCGGCAGGGCTGTCAGGATGCCCAGCCCTTCGGTGCTTTCATGAAATTCTGCCGCAGGCAGAGGGCTCGCCACGGCAGTGGGCACGGCGGCGTTGACCAGCAGCAGATCCGTCACAGCCCGCCGTGCGTCCGTGCCGGGTTCGGGGTCCAGGATCATCAGGTCCGGCGGCTGCGTGCGCAAGAGCGCCTTGCAGTCGTCCAGGCCGGACACCAGCACCACGTTGTGCCCCGGCGTTTCCAGGCCGGCGACAAAAGCCGCCAGATCTGCGGGGCGGCGGGTTTGCACCACCAGATTTCTGCGCATAAGGTTCCTTTCCCCAGGTTTGGCCGGGGCAGCCCGTGAGTGTTGGGCGCAGCGCCGGGCCGCCGTGCGCAGCGGCCCGGCGCGCCTTTTTGGCGGGAGAGGGGCTAGTGCCCCCCGCCGCAGGTGTTCTCTACAGTAAAGGGCGTAAGCCGGCCCGCGGCGAAGGCTTCCACAGCCTTGCCCACGCTGGGCTGATCGCCGGCGAAGAAAACCTGGATGCCCATCTGATTGAAGCCCATGAGGGGCCGCATGCCCATGCCCCCGGCCAGCAGGGCCGTGACGCCGTGCTGGGCCAGGTACTGCACCGGGGCCATGCAGCCGCCCTGCTGATGGGGAATGGGGGGCAGGGTGGACTGGGCCACTATTTTGCCGTCTTCCACTTCCACCACGGTGTAGATGTCGCAATGGCCGAAATGCATGCCCATGCCCGCTTCCATGCCGCCGGGCAAAGCCGAGGGAACGGCTACTACTGTCTTGCTCATACCTTGCATCCTTGATTGTTTTGGTTAGAGGTGCGTAAGTGCGCCCGCGGGCCGCCGGGGGGCGGCGAGGGCCAGGCGGCGGATCTGCCGCCACATGTCCGCCAGGGAGGCGTTCAGAACGGCGTTCTGGGGCGAGGTCTCTTCGGTCAAGGCATGGCGGCGCAGCATGGCCTGGGGAACCAGGGGGCTGAAGGGCAGCTCCCCCGCCACCGTATGGCCGTTCTTTGCCGCATGCGCGCGGATGGCCGCCGCCTCTTCCGGGTTGAGGTCCGCCTTATTGATGCACACGGCCACGGGGATGCGGAAGTGGGCGCAGAGTTCCGCCACCCGCGCGAAGTCGTGCCGGCCGGCCGGGGTGGGCTCCACCACGGCCACGGCCAGGTCCGCCCCGGAAAGGGAGCTGATTACCGGGCAGCCCACGCCGGGGGAGCCGTCGCAGAGCAGCCAGTCCAGCCCGCGCCTGGCGGCCAGCTCCCGCGCCTGGCGTTTGAGCAGCGCCACCAGGCGGCCGGAATTTTCAGCCCCTGGGGTCAGCTGGGCGTGCACAAAGGGGCCCAGCCGGGTTTCGCTCACATACCAGTGGCCGCAGTGCTGTTCGGGGAAGTCTATGGCCTGGGCCGGGCAGAGGCTCCAGCACACGCCGCAGCCCTCGCAGGCCAGGGGGTCTACGGCCGCCGTGCCGTCCGCCGCAAGGCTGACGGCGTCAAAGCGGCAGAGCGCCGCGCACTGGCCGCAGCCCGTGCAGCGCGCGGGGTCGACCACGGCCGCATTGCCGGAAACAAAGTCCTCTTCCTGGATGCGGCGCGGATCCAGCAGAATGTGCAGGTCCGGCACGTCCACGTCCAGATCCGCAAGTGCCAGGCCCAGCCCCTCCGCGTGGGCCAGGGCCGCAAAGGCGGCGCAAAAGCTGGTTTTGCCCGTGCCCCCCTTGCCGCTGATGACCACAATCTCAGGCATGGCGCGCCTCCGCCGCAAAGGTTTGTACGCGCCTCGCCAGGCGGGCGCTGATCTCCCGCCAGCGTTCCCCTGTGGCCTGGGGGGCCAGGGTGGGCGGCAGCCCGCGCGCGCCAGCCGCGGCGGCTTCCCCGTCAAAGGGCAGCTCCGCCAGGATGGGCAGGCGCTGTTCCCGGCACCAGCGGCGCAGCTCCGCTTCGCCGGCGTCGTTGCCCGCCATGCCCACGCGGTTCAGCGCCACGGCCGTGGGCACGCCCAGCGGCTCCAGGGCCGCGCGGGCCAGGCGAAAATCGTGGATGCCGAAGGGCGTGGGCTCCGCCACCAGCAGCACGGCGTCGGCCTTGCGGGCAATGGTTATGGTGGGGCAGCTCACGCCGGGGGGGCCGTCCACAATCGCGTCGGGCGCGGCCTGGCCTGCAGAGGGCAGAAGGCTGTCCAGCCGCGCGCTCAGGGCCCGCAGCAGGGGCGGGGTCATGGCTTCGCCCACCCGGCTGCGGCCCATGAGGAAAACCGCGCCTGCAGCGACCAGCGGGGCAACGCCCTGGAGCAGCACGCCCAGCTCCCGTCGGCTCCGGCTGACGGCCTGGGCCGGGCAGACGGCAAAGCAGCCGCCGCAGCCGTGGCACATCTCCGCAAAAAACGTCGCCTTGCCGCCCAGCAGGGCCACGGCCCCGAAGCGGCAGAGCTCCCGGCAGGCGCCGCAGGCCGTGCAGCGGTCGGGAACCGCCTGCGGCACTTCCATAAAGACCGGTTCGGGCGCTGCGAGCTCAGGCTTCAGGTAGAGGTGCAGGTTGGGGGCCTCCACATCGGCGTCCGCCGCCAGGCACGGTCGGCCCCACTGCGTAAGCAGGCAGGCGGCCACGGTGGTTTTGCCCGCGCCGCCTTTGCCGCTGGCCACAAGCAGACGCATTTCAGGCCCTGCCGCCCGCGGCCCTGTTGGGCGCCTGGGCCTGGGCGGCCTTGCCGCTTTCATACAGCGCCACGGCCTCGCCCACGCTGCCTTTGTCCAGATCCTGAAACACGGCCACGCCCGCGGCCTGGAGCGCCGTAAAGGCCTTGGGCCCCACAAAGCCGCTGAGCACGGCCTGCACGCCCGCGTTGGCCAGGCGTTCCGCCGTCTGGATACCCGCGCCCTGGGCCGCCGCCTGGGAGGCCCCGTTGTCCAGATACGTCGTCTGGCGGGTCTGGGTGTCCAGAACCACAAAGCCTGCGGCCCGGCCGAAGCGCGGGTCCACCTGGGCGTCCAGCCCCGGTCCCTCGCTGGAAATGGCGATCTTCATGGGTAGCCTCCTATCGTTGGGGCATTTTCGCTGGAAAATGCCGTGGGGGGATGCCTGCAAGCGCAGGCTTATTGTTTTGCTCAAATGAGCATAACTATACCCGCGTCGGTGTCAAGGGGAAAAAGCGGAAAAATCTGCCCCGGCAAAATTTTCCTAGTCCGCCCGGCGGCGGGGCAGGGGGGCGCAGCGGCGGAACTGCTGCGCTGGCGGGCCGTGGGGGTGAGGCGCGGCGGAGGCGTCGGCTTGTCTGCGGCCAAAAGCGGGCAGCGGCCGTCGCCAAGGGGGAAAATTTTTCCGGCATATTTTTTGCTTATCTGCTTGCCGGTTGAGCAGGAAGGAACAAGCAGACCTTTTCCCGGGAGGCCCCATGCCGCGTTCGTTGTATTTGCACCGGTTTTCATACGCTGTTTTTGCGGCGCTTCTTGCAGGCAGCGCCCTGTTTTTGCTGACCATGCTGGGCAAGGCCGTGGAGCCGGAGCCTGCGGCCGCCGGGTATGCGCCGGGCTTTGCCGTGCGGGCCGACCATGTGCGCGTGGTACAGGTGGTGCCCCTGGCCGGGGCCAGCCTGCGCAGCCCCAGCGCCTCGCCGGACAGGGCCGCCGTAGCCTTGCCCTACTGACGCCCCGCAGAGGTTTTTGCCGTGCCCGACCATAGTTGCGGCCGCGGCAGCGCGGACGCTGCAATAGATATGTGTTGTCGCAAAGGATTATCTCTTGCGTTTTTCCCGCCCTTGACCGGCGCGCATGGATACCGTATGGATGACATGTGGTTTCATGCCGCAGGCCTTTTCTTGACCTGACTCTATGCATATCGTATTTTCCTTTCTTCGTGCTTTTTGCAACAAAGGCGGCCCCGTCCGGGGAGCGCCGCACTTCCAACACAAGGTATAACAGCATAATGAACTGGGACTGGGACAAGCTGCAGGAAAAACGGCAGAAACAGCAGGGCGGCCAGCCGCCTCGCCCGCCGCGGGAACCGGAAACCGAAGACGAACCGCGGGAAGAAGAACCCCGCCGCGCCCGGCGCTCCGATTTCGGTGCAGGCCGTCCCCCCCTGGGCGACAATCCCTTCAAAAAACTGACGCAGATCAAACTTCCCAGGGGCAGGGCCGTCTGGCTGGTTGCGCTGGCCGTTGTGGGCCTGTGGCTGCTTTCGGGCATCTATATTGTCAACCCTGACGAACAGGGCGTGGTGCTGCGCTTCGGCCAGTACAACCGCACCGAAGGCCCCGGCCCGCACTATGCCTGGCCCGTGCCCATTGAAAGCGTTTACAAGCCGCAGGTCACCCAGGTGCTGCGCAGCGAGGTGGGCTTCCGCTCCGTGGGGCAGAGCGCCACCTTCCAGCAGGGCCAGCTGCGCACCATCCCGGAAGAAGCCTCCATGCTTACGGGCGATGAAAATATCGTCAACGTGCAGTTCAGCGTGCAGTACAAGATCGGCGACCCCGTGCAGTACCTCTTCAACGTGAGCGCCCCCACGGCCCTGGTGCGCAACGCGGCCGAGGCCGCCATGCGCGAGGTTATCGGCAACAGCCAGATCGATTCCGCCATTACCGACGGCAAACTCCAGATCCAGAGCGAGGCCACCCAGCTTCTGCAGACCATCCTTGACCGCTACGGCGCGGGCATCCGTGTGCTGGCCGTGCAGCTGCAGGATGTGCACCCCCCGCGCGAGGTCATCGACGCTTTTAAAGACGTGGCCAGCGCCCGCGAGGACAAAAGCCGCATCATCAATGAGGCCGAAGCCTACCGCAACGAGCTGCTGCCCAAGGCGCGCGGCCAGGCCGCGGCCCTGCGCAACGAGGCCCAGGCCTATGCCGCCACCCGGGTGCGCGCCGCCGAAGGCGAGGCCGCGCGCTTTGACGCCCTGCGCGTGGAGTACGAAAAGGCCCCCAAGGTCACGGAACAGCGCCTCTACTACGAAGCCGTGGAAGAAATCCTGCGCGGCGCTCAGGATAAGGTGGTGCTGGACGGCGCCGCCGCGGGCCGGGCCCTGCCCTACCTGAACCTGCCCGGCCTCAGCGCCCCCGTTGCCCCCAAGGCCCTGGAGAAAAAGTGATGCGCAGAAATCCCTTATCCGTAGTGCTGGTGCTGCTGGTGCTGGCCGTTGCGGCAAGCCAGACCCTGTTTACCGTCCACCAGACCCAGCGGGCGCTGGTGCTGCAGCTGGGCGAGCCCTTGCAGCGGGTCTACGGCCCCGGCCTGCACGTCAAAATTCCCTTTATCCAGAACGTGGTCTACTTCGACGCGCGCGTGCTGGACTATGAAGCCCGCTCGCGCGAGGCCTTCACCGTGGATAAAAAAGCCATCGTGCTGGACAACTACGCGCGCTGGCGCATCATCGACCCCCTGCAATTTTACCGCACTATGCGCAGCATTCCCGGCGCGCAGGCGCGGCTTGACGACGTTGTCTACTCCCAACTGCGCGCTCTGGTGGGCGCGTACACCCTTACGGAAGTGGTGTCCTCCCACCGGGCAGTGATTATGAAGGAAGTAACCAACAAGGTTTCAGCCTTGATGCACAATTATGGCGTGGAAGTGCTTGACGTGCGCATCAAACGCACAGACCTGCCCACCGAAAACCAGCGGGCCATTTTTGGCCGCATGCGGGCGGAACGGGAACGGCAGGCCAAGCAGTACCGATCGGAAGGCGAGGAGGAATCCACAAGAATCCGTTCCGACGCCGACCGGCAGCGCGCCGTCATCCTGGCGGAAGCCGCACGTGCGGCGGAGGTGGAACGCGGCAAGGGCGATGCCCAGGCCGCCGCCACCTACGCTGAGGCTTATAATAAGGCGCCCCAATTCTACGCCTACCAGCGTTGGCTCACTACCCTGCGCGCATCCCTTAAGGATCACAGCAGAATGGTGCTGAGCACGGCGACGCCCCTTCTCAACCAACAATAGCCGCACGGGGCGCGCCCCCGTGTTTACGGAGTCCTTATGCCTGCTTTCGCAGAAATCTATGAACGCATCAAACTGGCCACCAACAGCCGTACGCAGGTGGAACTGGCCGAAGTGCTGGACATCCGCCAGTCCAGCATTTCCGATGCCAAGCGCCGCAATTCCGTACCTGGCGACTGGTATATGAAGCTCTTTGAAAAATTCGGTCTGAACCCGGATTGGCTCAAACAGGGCGTGGGCCCCATGTACCTGCGCACCGAACAGGGCTATGTGCCCCAGGACGCCCCCGCCGCCCTGGCCGAAAGCGCCGCCCACTACGGCGACGCCCTGGCCCGCAGCACCGTGGCCCCCCTCTACGATACCTTCTGCGCCTACGCCGACGGCCAACCCCGCCCCGAACTGGAACTGGTGGGCAAAATTGCCCTGTCCGTCTCCTTTGTGCGCGAGGGGCTTGTGGCCTTGCACCTGCGCGCCGACAACATGGCCCCCCTCATGGCCGCTGGCGCGTATGTGGGCGTGGATACCCTGGACAATGAAGTGGTCTCCGGCCACGTCTACGCCGTCTTCACCCCCCTGGAGGGCGTGGTGCTGCGCCGCGTTTTCCTCAACAGCGCCCAGGACGGCTACGTCCTCCGCTCCGAAGCCAGGGACTTCCCCGAAACCTCCCTCACTTCCGACCTGTTGCGCCAACGCATGCTGGGCCGCGTGGTCTGGGTGCTGCAAGAAATCTGACCATGCCCCCTTGCTCCTTCCCGGCGTGTAGCGCCGTTGTCTGTCGCCTCTGTGCGCTGTTGCTCTGTTTGCTCTGTACTGCCTGCGGCGCGCGTGAATCCCCAGAGGCCGCCGGCCTGGAGGAAACCTCCCTGCCCGCACCGAGAACCGCCCCCCGCGGCGCTTCCGGTGCGGCGCAGGCCGCCCCTGCGGGGGCGGCCCTTGCGGCCGTCAATCCGCAACCGGCCGCCGCCGACCTTGCTGCCGCCGCGGGCGTGGCCCCTGTCTGGCTGCCCCTGGCCCAGCGCCTGGCTGCGGACGGCCTTTCCGGCCCCAGGGTGACGGCCTTGCTCCAGAGCCTGGGCCCCACGGCCAGCCAATCCCCCATGGGCCGCAAAATGCGCGAGCTGTATCAGCGCCGCTTTTTCCCCAAGCCTCCCGCGCCCAAGCCCGCCCAGCAGTACTATAAAGGCGTGGTCACCACGGCCAACGCTCGCCTCTGCCGCGCCTTCGTCGCCGAACATCAGGCGGACTTCGCCATGGCCGAAACCCGCTACGGCGTGCCCCCTTCCGTGGCCGTGGCCCTGCTTTTTGTGGAAACCCGCCTCGGCAAGGTGCTGGCAGACGTGCCCGAAAACGCCTTCCATACCCTGGCCAGTATGGCCGTGAGCCGCAGCCCGCAGGACATTGCAGACTGGCTGCCCCGCATGCCCGGCTATGAAGCCCACCTGGACTGGTTTGCCGAAACCATGCCCAAACGGGCGGACTGGGCCTATAAAGAAACCCGCGCCCTGGTGGAGCACATGCTGCGCGACAACGTGCCCCCGGAACACCTGCCCGGCTCCATCTACGGGGCCGTGGGCCTTTGCCAGTTCATGCCCTCCAATATCGCCGTCTACGGCGCGGACGGCAACGGCGACGGCCGCGTGGACCTCTTCGATACCCCGGACGCCATCGCCAGCCTCGCCAACTACCTGGCCCGCCACGGCTGGAAACCCGGCCTGCCCCGCACCCGCCAGCATAAAATCCTCATGGCCTACAACCACTCCGTCGTCTACGCCAATACCATCCTCGCTCTGGCCGATCTGGTGGAAAAACAGTAGCAGGGGATTTATTTTTTTTGTGGGGGGAAGGGGAGATGTTTGTGAACAAAATCTTTCCCTTACCCCCACACCCAGCCCTTTCAAAAAACTTTTTCCCCTCAGGCAAGGCGCAGGGCGCACCCCTGGAGCAGAGTACCTTTGAGCATATGCATTCTCAAAGTTTGCGGCACGCTTGTTTCGGCGTTTAACAGCGCAAATAAATTGCGCTTACGCCTCCACAGCGGGCGTCTGCTCACGCAGCCCCAGGGCATTTCAAAGTTGAAATGCTTCAGGGTAAGGCATGGTTTTTGGAGGGAAATGCGGGCGTGGCGGCGGGCACAGCCAGCCGGGCCGGGGCTGTTATGCCGCCGGCCGCGGCAAAAGGGCGATTTCCAGGCCGGGATCCACGGGCACTTCGCGCGAGGCCAGCACCTTATCCACCCGCACGGTGCCTGCCGTGGCGCGGCGCATGGGCTTTACATGGCGCACCTCCGCGTACTGGATGCGGGCGCGGGCCGCGTCCTTCTGCCAGCTTTTGCAGGCGGCCAGGGAGCCGGCCTGGTCCAGGGTGCGCGCGGGCACTTCCTGCCCGGCGTAGGCCCGACGGATGATCACATGCGCGCCAGGGCCGTTTTCCGCGTGCAGCCAGATGTCGTGCGGGGCCGCCAGCCTGCGGGCGGCCAGATTGCCCTTGGCGTCCCGGCCGCGCAACAGCACAAAGCCGTCGTCGCTCACAAAGACCTGCACGTTTTTGGGCGCAGCAGCCGCAAGGGCTGGTTGGTCCGCCCCTGTCCCGGCCACAGGCGTAGGGGCTGCGGGCAGGCCCAGGCCGCGGGCGGCCCGCAGGGCGGCGAGCTCCGCTTCCAGGGCGGCGCGGCGCGCGGTCAGGTGCACGAGCCCCCGTTTGCCGCGCGCGGCCGTGTGGAAAAGGCGGGCCATTGCTTCCCGCACGCTGCGGCGCGGGTCCAGGGCAATCTCTCTGGCCGGGCCGTGCGCCCCGGCGCTTACGGCGACGCTGGCGGCGCGCAGCTCCGGCGGCCAGCGCCAGAGCTCGGCCTGCAGGGCCAGGGCGTCGGCCCCGGCTGCGCACATGGCCGTAAGCCGCGCTTCTTCCTCCCGCAGTTTATCCAGCAGACGGCGCAGCTTGCTTTCCCGTCTGCTCAAAGGGCGGTCGGCCTCCCTGGCCGCGTCCGCCGCCACGCGCGCCAAGGCCAGGTCCGCGCCCGCCCGCTCCAGCAAGGGCAAGACCTCTGCGCCGCTTTCTTCGCCTATCCGGCGGCCTTCCTCCGCCTCTGCCGTCGTGCGCAGCCCGTCTTGCAGGGGCGCGGGCAGGGGCCAGGCGCTCACCGCGCGGCAAGCGCCGCTGCCTTGCATGTGGTAAAGGAAAATATCGCCGCCGCCTTGGCGCAGGTCTTCCAGCAGGGCCCACTGTTCCGGCGGCTCCAGCAGGGCGAGGGTCCGCCGCAGGGCCGGGGTGAGCACAGGCCAGCGCCGCCAGTCTTCCAGCGCTGCGGGCAGCTCCGGCGGGCTGGGCCAGGCGGGGCGTTCCTCCTCCGGCGTGGCGTCCGGCGGCAAAAAACGCAGCCCAGGGCCTTCCTTCAGGTCCAGAACCAGCCAGGGCAGGCTCGCGCCGCCCGCGCCCGCGGGCAGAAGCCAGAGCTGGCGAGCCCAGTGGCGCGGCACGCAGGCCGCCACGCGATGGCCGGCCGCGTATTTGCGCAGCCGCATGATCGCCGCCGTGGGCGCGACACCGGCCGTAAGGCGGCGTTCTGTGACAAAAAGCAACGGGTCTTTGCGGCCGTAGCGCAAACACAGGGTGCGCTTGCGCCCGCCGCCGAAAAAGGTCAGCGCCAACAGGCCCGGCGCGGGCTCCTGCAGCTTTTCCAGGCGCGCGCCCAAAAGCAGGGGGACCAGGGCGTCGCAACAGCGGCGAAAAAGGTGGGCATCCATGACGCCTCCCGCAAAAAACGCCGCCGCGGCCTTTAGGGCAGCAACGGCGGCGGTCCGTGGTTGGGGGATGGTGGACGGCGGAAGTTGGGGCCAAAGCGCCCCGGAAGCGCAGGGTGCGTGCGGCTAATCGCCGCGCAGGTGCTCGTCTTCTTCCTGCTTGGCCTTGCAGTTGATGCACAGGCGGGTCACGGGGCGGGCTTTGAGGCGCGCGATGCTGATGTCGTCGCCGCATTCCTCGCAAATGCCGTAGGTGCCGTCGTCAATACGGGTGAGCGCGGCCTGAATTTTGCGGATCAGGCGGCGTTCCCGGTCGCGGATGCGCAGGGTAAAGGCCCTGTCGGACTCCGCCGTGGCGCGGTCCGCCGGATCGGCGAAAACCTCGTTGCTGTCTGTAAGTTCTTCAATGGTGCTGTCGCCCTTTTGCTGGGCTTCTTCCAGCATCCCGGTGAGCAGCTTGCGAAAATACTCCAAATCCTTGTGATCCATATACTCCTCCGGCGGATGCCGCTGGGGGTCGCGGAATGGTCTTCAACGTAATGGAACTCTATAGCGTTATACACGACCTTTGTAAAGCGTGCTGCGCCGCTGCCATGAAAGCGTGCGCACAATGACGCAACCGGGCCGTCATAGAGGGCCCGGCAGCGCCGGGGCTTACCCCGCGCGCGCGGCCCTGGCCCGCGCTTCGGCTTTGACGGCGGCCTTTATTGTCTCCCAGGCGGGTTCGCCCCACTGCGCTTCCAGGCGCACGGGCGCCACGCGCAGCTCCTGCGCTGTTGCGCCTGCAAGAAGGCGCACAACCGTCAAGCCGCCCTGGGCCACGGCCTTGGGCGCGTAAGAGGCCGCGTGGGCCGCGGCGGACTCCAGCACGGGCCGGGGCCAGGCCGCGCCGCCCCGCGCCAGGGCCAGGGGACCGGGCAGGTCGCGCAGGCGCAGAAGGCAATCGTCTGGCCGGGCCGCGGCGGCCAGCTTTTCATTGTCCGCGCTGTTGCGGCCGATGCAGAGCCAGTGGGCCGCGCCGTCCTCCAGATGCCAGAACTGTCGGCCCAGATTGGCCAGGGCAAAGTCCGCGCCTGTGGGTTCCGGCACAAGGGTCAGCACCTGCCAGTAGCGGCGGGCGTTTTCCCGTTCCGTCAGGCGGCAGCCGCCGCCGGGGGTGGGGATCTCTTTGATGCCCATGTCCCGCGCCAGGGCCAGTTGCTCCTGACGGCCGCGCCCCCAGATGCCCAGGAGGCGCTCCCGGTCCACCAGGCCGCTTTCCTCCAGGGGGGTGGGCGGCAGGCGCAGGGCGCTCAAAGGCCGCAGCAGCACATCCTTCACGTTTGCGTCGCGCAGAATAACGTTGAGCGTGTCCCGCCGCTGGGACATGGGGCGCTGGCCCAGCACCTCGCCCGTGGCCAGGCCCTGCGCGTCCACGGCTTCCATATACTTTCTGGCTTCGCGCAGCAGCAGGATTTTGCAGTCCACGCAGGGGTTGAGCACCTTGCCGAAGCCGTGCGCGGGCCGGGCCCGCAGCAGGGCCGCAAAGGCTTCGCTCACGTCCAGGGCGTCAATATCCAGGCCGTATTCCTTGCGCCAGTGGGGCAGGGCCGCGGCATTGCCGAAAAAAGGCGAGGTAAAGTGCAGGCAGCGCACCGTCAGCCCCTGGCGCTCCAGCAGCTTGGCGGTGAGCAGGCTGTCCAGCCCGCCGGAAAACAGGGTGATGATTTGCGGATTTTTCATGGATGGAAGGGATAAAGATAAAAAGCTCTGTGCCGGAAGGCCTCCGCGCGTTGCGGACCCGCCGCGCGCGGCTTCAAAGGCCGCCGCCGCGTCCCGTGTTGCAATGTGGCGCGCGACACGATACACAGCATTGCATGGCCACGCAACGTCTGCTTTTTCTCACCCCCGCGCAAGCCGTGACCGGCATCTTTCCCGCGTTGCGCGATGCGGGCTTTGAGCTGGGCATCGCTGAAAATCTCAAGGGCGCGTCGGCCTTCATCAGCAAGTCCGGACCGGGCATCATCTTTGCCCGCCCTGTTCTGCCGGGTTTTCGGGTTGAGGATCTGCTGGCCGTGGGCGCGGAAGACCCCCACTTTCCCCCGGTCATCGTGGTGACGGACAAAGGCACCCCTCAGGAAGCCGAACGCCTGCTCAACCTGGGCGCGCGCGACTACTGGCTGGAACCTCTGGATGTGGCGCGCGTCAAGGCCGCCGCCGGGGCCTCGCGTCGTCCCCCCGCGGCCGCGCCCGCCGCCTCCACCCTGGGGGGCCGCAAGCCCGTCTGCCCCCAAGGCTCCGGCCCGCGCATTGTGGGCAGCCACCCCAGCATCCGGCGCGTGCTCCAGCTGGCCAGACAGGTGGCCCCCTCCCGCGCCACGGTGCTCATTACCGGCGCTTCGGGCACGGGCAAGGAAATGTTTGCCCGCTATCTGCACGCCATGAGCCCGCGCGCCGCCAGGCCCTTTGTGGCCGTCAACTGCGCGGCCCTGCCCGAACATTTGCTGGAAAGCGAGCTCTTCGGCCACGAAAAAGGGGCCTTTACCGGGGCCATTGCCCGCAAACCGGGCAAATTCGAGCTGGCCGACGGCGGCACCCTGCTGCTGGACGAAATTTCTGAAATGGACCTGGCCCTGCAGGCCAAGCTCCTGCGCGTGCTCCAGGAGGGCGAAGTGGACCGCGTGGGCGGCACCGAACCCCTCAAGGTGGATGTGCGCGTGCTGGCCACCACTAACCGTAATCTTGAGGACTGGGTGGCCCAGGGCAACTTCCGCCAGGACCTCTACTTCCGCCTCAACGTCATCCCCCTGCGGCTGCCCTCCCTGCGCGAACGCGGCGACGACGTCCTGGACCTGGCCCGCTTCTTCATCAACCTCTACACCCGCGAGTACGCCCTTCCAGGCACAGACCTGGCCCCCAGCGCCGTGGAATGGCTCAAAAACTACGAGTTCCCCGGCAACGTGCGCGAACTCCAGAACCTCATGGAGCGCGCCGTGCTCCTGGCCAACGGCCGCCCCGTGGAACCCCGCCACTTTCTCCTCCAGGACGAAGACTGGCCCCTCTTTGAGGACGACGCCGCGCCGGAACCCGCGCCCCAGGCCGTCAGCGCCGCGCCTGACGCCGCGCCTGCAGAAAGCGCCCCCCCCGCCGCGGCCCAAAGCGCCGCTACCATTGGTTCCGTCATCCCCCTCCACGAAATGGAACGCATCATGATCCTCAAAGGCCTGGAAGTTACCTCCGGCAACCGCACCCAGGCCGCCGAACTCCTCGGCATCTCCGTGCGCACCTTGCGCAATAAGCTCAACGAATACCGCGCCGCCGGGCATCCGGTGGAATAAGGGCTTTTGTGGGGAGAAGGGGAAACTTTTGACGCTGCTGCCTTCACCCGTAACTAGCTCTGCCGTCTTCGCCCGTAACTAGCGCTGCTGTCTTCGCCCGTAACTAGCGCTGCTGTTTTCGCCCGTAACTAGCGCTGCTGTCTTCGCCCGTAACTTCCTTCGTCGTAACGGGCTAAGCTCCTGCGTCATAACGGGCTAAGCTGACCAAAAGTTTTTCCTTCCCTTTTCCCATAATTACGAGATCCTTCCCCGGCAGTTGAGCGCGGCATAAAGGGGCGCGGGAGCGCAGCGCCCCGCCCCAGCCGCGCCAGCCATGAACCCGTTGACGCCCAACCGGCAGCTGGGGAAGGCCTGCGGCCAAGGCGCGGAGAACCGCTGCACAACGAAGGCTGCGGAACACGGGACGCGGGAACGGAGTTTGGCTGTAGGGCTTCTGATTGTTGCGCCCGGCATAAGGGGCGTGGGGGCGCAGCGACCCGCCCCAGCCGCGCCGTCCATAGCTGGGCTGTCCTGAACAGCGGGGGGTTATGGGGGTTGTAGGGGGTCTAAGGGGGGGCGCAGCCCCGCCCTTGACCCCCTGCATAAAAACACGCCGTCAGAGGATGCAAACCCCTCCGCGCAGCGGATTTGCCGCAGAGGCAGGCAGGGGGGGGGGGCGCAGCCCCGCCCTTGACCCCCTGCATAAAAACACGCCGTCAGAGGATGCAAACCCCTCCGCGCAAGGCCCTAAAACATCTGCCGCATCAAATCCTCTCCCCCTTGGGAGGTATCCACCACGCTGCCGTCCTCAGTGCCGGGGGCCGTGGCCGACGCGCCCTGCATGGGTTCGTCGGCCTTGAAGGCCAGGCCGTCGGCCATGACAATGCCTTCAGGCATAGTGAAATCGTCGTTGGGGTAGAGGTGTTCTATGGCGCTGCGGTAGTAGCGGAAGATGGGCGCGGCCGTGCGGCCGCCCTGTTCCAGGCGGCCCAGACTGCGCAGCTGGTCGTAGCCCACATAGACGCCCGTGACCAGATAGGGAGAAAAGCCCACGAACCAGGCGTCGTGTTCGTCGTTGGTGGTGCCGGTTTTGCCCGCGATGATCCGCCCTTCCACCTTGGCCCGGGCGCCCGTGCCCTGGTTGACCACTTCCTTGAGCAGGGTGGCCATGATGTAGGCGTTCTGCGGGCTGATGGCCTGCCAGTGTTCCACGTCCTGGCGGTAGAGTTCCCGGCCTCTGGCGTCCGTGATGGAGGTGATGATGCGCGGGCGCACGCCCAGCCCCTGGTTGGCAAAGGCCGCATAGGCCTGGGTCAGGTTCAGGGGCGAAACGGCCACCGCGCCCAGGCTGATGGCCAGCTCTTGCGGGAAGTGCGGCTCCAGCCCCAGGGCCTTGGCCCGCTGCACCACATTGGCGATGCCCACCTGCTGGGCCACGCGCACGGTACAGGTATTGCGGGAAAGGGCCAGGGCCGTGTGCAGGGGCAGCTCCCCCTTGTAATTGTGCTCGTAGTTGGAGGGCCGCCAGACTTCGTTGGTGTAGGGATTGACGTAGACGAAGGGCGCGTCCAGCACGGTGGAGGCCGCGGTAAAGCCGTAGTCCAGGGCCGTGGAGTAGACCACGGGCTTGAAGCTGGAGCCGGGCTGCCGCCGGGCCTGGGTGGCGCGGTTGAAGTGGCTGTCCCCGAACTGGTAGCCGCCGATGAGGGCCACCACGTCGCCGCTGCGCGCCTCTACAGAGGCCAGCGCGCCCTGTACGTCGGGTTCCTGCTGCAGGCGCAGGGTCACGGGTGCGCCCTTCTGGACCTGTGCGGGGTCAAAGGGTTCGGTTTTTTGGGTTTTGCGGCCTTTGGCGTCTTTGTCCGCCAGGGTCTGGCCCACAGCGGAAACCCAGACCACGTCGCCGGGGGCCAGCACCTGGCGGGCGTCTTTGACTGCCGGGGCATAAATGCCCGCCACCTTGGAATTGGGCTTGCGCGCCCAGGACATCTGCGCCACGGGGATGACCCCCGCGTAGCCCTGGCCCAGGGCCACGCGGGCTTCGCGGGCCTCCACGCCGGTGACCAGAGCCTTGACCCAGTCGTTGCCGGCCAGGTCCAGTGGGGTAAAGGCGCTGGCCCGCAAAAAGGCCTGCTGCCCGGCCTGGTCCAGCTTCTCCAGGGGGCCGCGCCAGCCCTGGCGTTTGTCCAGCTCTTCCAGGCCCCGCCGCAAGGCCGCGCCGGCGGCCCCTTGCTGCGCGGGGTCCATGGCCGTGTGCACGGTGAGCCCGGCCTCATAAACGTAGTCCGCGCCGTATTTGCGCGTTTCCACGCCCAGGGCCTTGAGGTTCTGCTCCGTAAAAAATTCGATGAGCAGGCGGCGGGCTTCCTCCAGATACCAGAGGGCCGCGCCGCCCATGCCTTCGGGCATGCTCCAGTAGACCAGGGGCTCGGCCGCGGCCTGGGCGTATTCCTCCGGCGTAATCCATTTGAGGTCGCGCAGGCGGCCCAGCACATACATCTGGCGGGCCTTGGCCTCTTCTGGCCGGCGGAAGGGATTGTAGCTGCTGGGGGCCTTGGGCAGGCCGGCGATGACCGCGCTCTCGGCCAGGGTGATATCCGCCGCGTGCTTGCCGAAGTAGGTGCGGGCCGCGGCTTCCACGCCGTAGGCGTGTTCACCCAGGTAGATCTGGTTGAGGTAGACGGTAAGGATCTGGTCCTTGGTGTAGCCTTTTTCCACCTGGTAGGCCAGGATGGCTTCCTTCATTTTGCGGGTGTAGCTGCGCTCGGAGGTAAGCAGCAGCTGCTTGATGAGCTGCTGGGTGATGGTGCTGCCGCCTTCGCCCTGGCGGCCCTTGCGGATGTTGTTGATGGCCGCGCGCAGGATGGCGACGGGATCCACGCCCATATGGTGGTAGAAGCTGTCGTCCTCTGCCGCCAGAAAGGCCATGGGCAGATAGCGCGACATGTCTTTGAGGCCGATGACGTAGCGTTTTTCATGGTAGAGCGTGCCCAGAACGGAGCCGTCCCTGGCCAGGATGACCGTGGCCTGGGGCTGCTGATATTCGGCCAGACGGTTGAGGTCCGGCAGATCGCGGGAGGCCCAGTAAAACAGCATGCCCACCGCGGCCGCGCCCAGCACGCCGCCAAGGAAGACCAGACCCGTGAGCCAGAGCAGACTTTTTTTGAGGATGCGCCGCATGTTCATGAGCAGGGCGATACCGTTTTTTGGGCTTGAGGTAAAGAACAGAGGAGAAGAAACGCGCGCCCGCGCAGCAGCGCGGACAAACGCCTGACCAGGGGCGGCCCGTTGTGCCCCTGAGGGGAGAAAAGTTTTTTGAAGGGGATGGGGGCGTGGGGGGAAGGGGAAACGTTTGCTCAGCTTAGCCCGTTACGACGAGGAGCTTAGCCCGTTACGACGAAGGAAGTTACGGGCGAAGACAGCAGCGCTAGTTACGGGCGAAGACAGCAGCGCTCAGAAGTTTCCCCTTTCCCCCCGCAAAAAATATTCCTTCCCGCTAATCTCCGACAACGAAGGCGCTGGGGTAGAGGGCGCGGAAGGCGGCGAGTTTTTGCTGGGCGGTGAAGGTATCGGGCCAGGGGCCCACCTGGACGTTCCAAAGGCTGTTGCTGCCGTAGACCAGGCGGCCGCGGTGGCCGGCGCGGCTCAGGATTTCGATCAGGTTATCGGCGTTGGCGCGCTGGGCAAAGGCCCCCACCTGGACGTAGAAGCTGCCGGCGAGGTCGCCGTCCTCGCGCATGTGCTCCACGCCGCCCAGGCTCTGCACGCGGACGCGCCCGGTGCCGGGGCCGAGGATGTGCAGGCGGCTGGCGGCGGCGCGGGAGAGGTCTATGACTCTGTCACCCACGAAGGGGCCGCGGTCATTGATGCGCACGATGACGCTGCGGCCGTTGCCCAGGTGGGTGACGCGCACCTGGGTGCCCAGGGGCAGGATTTTGTGGGCGGCGGTCATGGCGTATTGGTTGTAGCGTTCGCCGTTGGCGGTGGTGCGGCCGTGGAAGCCGGGGCCGTACCAGGAGGCCACGCCTTCTTCCACGAAGCCGTGGGCGGATTTGAGTGGATAGTAGGTTTTGCCGCGCACGGTATAGGGCTTGGTGCCGCGCACGCCGCCTTTGCGCCAGGAGGAGCGTCCGCCGCAGGCGGTCAGCAGGGCGCAGCAGAGCAAGGCCAGCAGGATGCAGAGCGCGCAACGGCCAAGGGTCTGACGGTGTGGGACGGCGCCGGGGGCGCTGGCGGGGGGCGGCGCGGGGCTCAGGAGCACGCGGGCCCCTCCAGGCCGCAGAGGCAGGGCAGGGGGGGCTGTTGGGCGCAGTCGGCGCACACGCCGGGGTCTTGCGCTTCTTCTGCCTGATGCAGGCGCTGGAGCAGGGCCTGGCCTTCCGGGCCCAGGCGGCCGTCGGCGCTGGCGCGGGCAAGCAGGGCCAGCGCCGGGGCGCGGCGGCCCGCTTCCAGAAAGTCCTGGGCGGCCAGGAGGTAGAGGCGCTCGCGGTTGCCCTGGCAGAGGGAATCCAGAAGCAGGGCGTAGCTTTGGCCGAAGGCCTGGGCCGCCAGGTCTTCCTCGCTGGCCAGCCAGCGGGCCAGGCGGGTGTTGCAGCGTTCCGCGGCCAGGTAGCGGGCCAGGAGGCGCAGGCCGTGGCTCAGCACATGCATGATGCGGGCCAGCTCGCGGGAGGAGCTTTCGGCGGTTTGGCCGCCCAGGCCTCGCAGGGGATTGTAGGTTGCGGCGCTGACGGCCATGTTGCGGGCAATCTGCACCAGACGGTTGGCGTAGTGCTGGCCCTGGAAGGCGTCTTCTTTGAGCTTGGCGCATTCATGGAAGGCGTAGCCCACGCACCAGTCGATAAGGGCTTCCAGGGCGCGCGGGTCGTCCGCGTCGCTGGGGGCGGCGTCAGCAAGGGCGTCAGCGGGGGCGTTCTGGGGGGCCGGCAGGGGCAGGGGCGGCACGTCCGCTTCGGCCATGTCTTCGGCGTGGAGGCTGTTGCGGAAGAGGTGGTGGGCGGTATCCTTAAGCCGCCAGAAAACGCCCTTGCGCATGGCCTCGCCCAGGAGGTCGCGCAGGGCGCTGTAGGAGACGGCCCCGTCCGCCTCGAAGCGGCGGCGCTGGTCGGCCAGAAGGTTGTAGACGGTGCAGTAGTCGCGCACCAGGTCGCGGACCAGAAAGTCCCGGTTGGCCACCAGCCAGCGTTCGTTCACGCTTCGGCCTCCTTGAGCAGGGCGCGGGCCACGGCCAGGTCGTAGAGGCGCAGGGGGTCGGCCCCGGTCTGGCGTTCCTGCTGGTAAAGGCGCGCGGCCTGGCGCACCACGGCCAGGCTGAGCCAGGGGTGGCGCTCCCAGACTTCGGGGTGGTCGGCCTGCCAGAGGCGGAATTCCACCTCGCCGTCGGGGCCGCGCCGCACATAGACGCGCGACGTGGCGTCGCCCGCCTGGGGATGGTAGTACAAACCGAGCTGGTCTCTCATGCGCGCCTCATTGCGGGCTTGGGTTACGGGCAGCCGCCGCAGAAGGGCCGCCTGCCGCCGGTCCGGCCTTTTGCGAACGTTACCAGTGTAAGCCCAACGGCGCTGTTTGCCAAGGGCTGCCGCTGCCGTTGTTGTGAAAAATAGCACAATAATGCAAAAATTCATTGCCATTTTTATAAAAAAAGGGGAAAGCAAAAGATGTTGCTGGGGGCGATGCCGCGCCCCGCGGAATTTTGCAGGTTTTCGGGCGGACAAAGGCCGTATTTCACGGGCGTGGAGCGGCTTTTGCGCCCTTTGGGGCGCCCCGGTTGTCATCAGGGCAAAAATGACGTATACGGGGTTTTGACCGCGTTGCGGCCCGATGGGGGCCGATGCCCGGAGCGCCTCTGGACGGCGCGCGCCTGCGGCGCACGTTTTTCATGGGCGGATGTATTCCGGCGGCAGACCGAGGATGGCCCGAAGGCCGTTATGGCCTTGGGGCCCGGCACACCCCGGCCGGCCCGCCTTGTGGCCCGCCCCCCGGCTCGCTGCACCGGACCGCTGCGCCGGATCCCTGAGTCGACCGGCACGTCACGCTGCAGCGTGATACAAACAAACCATGTGGAGGTATGGCAATGGCGAAACATGCAACCCCCCTGTTGGACCAGCTGGAAAGCGGCCCCTGGCCGAGCTTTGTGTCCGACATCAAACAGGAAGCGGCCAATCGGGCCAAAAATCCCAAGGGTCTGGACTACCAGATCCCTGCGGACTGCCCCGAAGACCTGCTGGGTGTGCTTGAGCTCTCCTACAACGAGAAGGAAACCCACTGGAAGCACGGCGGCATCGTGGGCGTGTTCGGTTACGGCGGCGGCGTTATCGGCCGGTACTGCGACCAGCCCCAGATGTTCCCCGGCGTGGCGCACTTCCACACCATGCGCGTGGCGCAGCCTTCGGGCAAGTACTACCACAGCAAGTTCCTGCGCGATCTTTGCGACATCTGGGATCTGCGCGGCTCCGGTCTGACCAACATGCACGGCTCCACGGGCGACATCGTGCTGCTGGGCACCCAGACCCCTCAGCTTGAGGAAGTGTTCCACGAGCTGACCCACAAAATGCACGTGGACCTGGGCGGCTCCGGCTCCAACCTGCGCACGCCTGAAGCCTGCCTTGGCATGTCCCGCTGCGAATACGCCTGTTACAACACGCAGGACATGTGCTATCAGCTCACCATCGACTACCAGGATGAGCTGCACCGCCCCGCCTTCCCTTACAAGTTCAAGTTCAAGTTCGACGGCTGCCCCAACGGCTGCGTGTGCGCCATGGCGCGCTCCGACTTCGCCGTGGTGGGCACCTGGAAGGACGACATCAAAATCGACCAGGAAGCCGTTAAGGCTTATGTGGCTGGCGAGTTCTCCCCCAATGCCGGCGCCCACGCCGGGCGCGACTGGGGCAAGTTCGACATCCAGAAGGAAGTGGTCGACCTCTGCCCGAGCAAGTGCATGAAGTGGGACGGCTCCAAGCTCAGCATCAAGACCGCCGACTGCGTGCGCTGCATGCACTGCATCAACACCATGCCCCGCGCCCTGCACATCGGCGACGAACGCGGCGCCAGCATCCTGGTGGGCGCCAAGGCCCCGGTGGTGGACGGCGCGCAGATGGGTTCGCTGCTGGTGCCCTTCATCTCCTGTGAAGCCCCGTACGATGACGTCAAAGAAGTCATCGAAAAGATCTGGGACTGGTGGATGGAAGAAGGCAAAAACCGCGAACGTGTGGGCGAAACCATGAAGCGTCTCTCCTTCCAGAAGCTGCTGGAAGTGACCGACACCCCGGCCGCCGCCTATCATGTGAAAGAACCGCGCTCCAACCCGTACATCTTCTTCAAGGAAGAGGAAGTGCCCGGTGGCTGGAATCGCGACCTCGCCGCTTACCGCAAACGCCATCAACGCTAGTCAAAGGGGGAGAAGAACATGGCTTTTATTTCTTCCGGGTACAATCCCGACAAACCGATGGAAGGCCGCATTACCGACATCGGCCCCCACAAGTACGACGACTACTTCCCGCCGGTCATCAAAAAGAACTTCGGCAAGTGGCTCTACCACGAAATCCTGGAGCCCGGCGTGCTCATGCATGTGGCCGAAGGCGGCGACAAGTGCTACACCGTCCGCGTGGGCGGCACCCGCACCATGTCCATCACCCACATCCGTGAGCTGTGCGACATCGCCGACAAGTACTGCGGCGGCTACCTGCGCTGGACCACCCGTAACAACATCGAATTCATGGTGGAAGACGAAGCTGCCATGAAAGCCCTGCGCGACGACCTGAACAGCCGCAAGTTCAACGGCGGCTCTTTCAAGTTCCCCGTGGGCGGCACGGGCGCGGGCATCAGCAACATGGTCCACACCCAGGGCTGGGTGCACTGTCACACCCCGGCCACCGACGCCTCCGGCCCGGTCAAGGCCGTGATGGACACCGTGTTTGAAGACTTCAAGAGCATGCGCCTGCCCGCCCCTGTGCGCATCGCCCTGGCCTGCTGCATCAACATGTGCGGCGCGGTGCACTGCTCCGACATCGGCCTGGTGGGCATTCACCGCAAGCCCCCCATGGTGGACCACGAGTGGGCCGACCAGCTCTGCGAAATCCCGCTGGCCGTGGCCGCCTGCCCCACCGCCGCCGTGCGTCCCACCAAGGTGGAACACGACGGCAAGAAGGTGAACTCCATCGCCATTAAGGAAGACCGCTGCATGTACTGCGGCAACTGCTACACCATGTGCCCGGCCCTGCCCATCTCCGATGGCGAGGGCGACGGCATCGCCATCATGGTGGGCGGCAAGGTCTCCAACCGCATCACCATGCCCAAGTTCTCCAAGGTGGTCGTGGGCTACATTCCCAACGAACCGCCCCGCTGGCCCACCCTGACCAAGACCGTGAAGCACATCGTCGAGGTCTACGCGGCCAACGCCAACAAGTATGAGCGCCTGGGCGCCTGGGCCGAACGCATCGGCTGGGAGACCTTCTTCAAGCTCACCGGCCTGGAGTTCACCCACCACCTCATCGACGACTTCCGTGACCCCGCCTACTACACCTGGCGGCAGAGCACGCAGTTCAAGTTCTAGGCATTATCCCTCTAACCCCGGCGGCGCATCCGCGCCGCCGGGACAGGAGAACACCATGGCTGACGACAAAGACGTTGTTATTGACTTTCTGAAAAGCAAATCCGCAGCCAAGTCCAAGTTCTATTTCAAGGACTTTCTGGAACTTTTCCCGGGCAAAGGCCCCCGCGACGTCAAAAAAATCCTCACCAAGCTGGTGAACGAAGAGGTTCTGGAATTCTGGTCCTCCGGTTCCACCACCATGTACGGCCTCAAGGGCGCGGGCAAGCAGAGCCACGCCGAAGGCGAAGACTAGCAGGTTTTTCCCTGCGGGGACGCCCCAAACGCTCTCCCGGCCGTCAGGCGCAGCCCGGGTGCAGCAGAACCATGCTCGTGGGGAGCCCGGCGTTGCGCGCGGCCTTCCCGCAGGCGCGGCGGCTGTGCTGGTCGGGCTGGCCTGACGGCCCTGCCGATCCCGCTCGTAAGTGTACAAGCGATGCCGCAACGCAGGTTGTGGCATTTCTTGCTTTTGCGGGCAGCCTGCACGGGGTCTGCCCTGGCGACTGCGTGAGCAGGCACCCGCCGTGTAGGCGTAAGCGCAAATTATTTGCGCTGTTAAGCGCCGAAACGAGCGTGCCTTAAACTTTGAGAATGCCTGTTCTCAAAGTTAATC